>DATCCI010000266.1:0-6953 GCA_036511415.1 Acidimicrobiia bacterium | reverse complement strand
GAGCTCTTCGAGCACGTGGGCGGCCTCGGAGCGCCCGGCGCCGGACATGCCCGTGATGATCGTCAGATCGAGCGACATCGAGATCATGACGTTTCCATCGTCGCGCGCGTCAGGCCGTGAAGCCGTGCAAATACGGCCTTTCCGACCGGGTTCGGCAACCACGGGATCGAGAGGAACTGTTCCTCGTCGAGCTCCCGCATCTTCTTCACCGACCCGAACTCCTTGAGGAGGCGCTTCTTGCGCGTCGGACCGAGGCCGGGGACGTCGTCGAGCACCGACAGCGTCATCTTCTTGCCCCGCAACTGGCGGTGGTAGGTGATGGCGAACCGGTGCGCCTCGTCGCGGACCTGCTGCAGGAGATACAACGCCTCGGAGTCGCGGGGGATGCGCACCGGTTCGGACCGGCCCGGGAGATAGACCTCCTCGAACCGCTTGGCGAGACTCGCGGCGCAGATGTCTTCGAGCCCGAGCTCTTCGAGCACGCGCACGGCGACGTTGAGCTGACCCTTCCCGCCGTCGATCAGCAGCAGGTTGGGCGGGTACGAGAACCGCTTTCCCGTCTGCGCGCCCTCGTCGCGCTCGCGCAGGTAGTTCCGGAACCTGCGGGTCAGCACGTCTTCCATCGACGCGAAGTCGTCCTGCCCGTCGAGCCCGCGGACCTTGAAGCGCCGGTAGTCGGACCGTTTCGGCAGGCCGTCTTCCATCACGACCATCGATCCGACGATCTCGGTGCCCTGCAGGTTCGAGATGTCGAAGCACTCGATCCGTAGCGGTGCTTCGGGCAGCCCCAGCTCTTCCTGCAACGAGACCAGCGCGCGGGCGCGGGCATTGTGGTCGGAGGCCCGCCGCAGCTTGTGCCGTTGGAAAGACTCGCGTGCGTTCAGGTTCGCGGTCTGCAACAGATCGCGTTTGCCGCCCCGCTGCGGGACCCGCACGCGCACCTTGGCACCGCGATTCAACGTCAGCAGCTCTTCGTAGAGCTCGCGGTCGTCGGGCTCGACCGGCACGAGGATCTCTCTCGGGACGTCTTCCTTCGCCGCGTCGGCGTACAGCTGCTCCACGATGCGCGCGACGAGCGCCGGCGTCTCGACGTCCTCCACCTTGTCGACGACGAGGCCCTTGCGCCCGACGACTCTTCCCCGGCGTACGTAGAACACCTGCACGCTCGCCTCGAGCAGGTCTTCGTCGAGACCGATGAGGTCGAAGTCTTCCTCGCGGGACGCCACCATCTGCTGGCGTTCGATCGCCTTGCGGACGCTCGCCAGCTGGTCGCGCACCCGCGCCGCGAGCTCGAACTCGAGCTGGTCGGCCGCGTCGCGCATCCGCTCTTCGAGCCGTTGGATGATCGCGTCGTGCTCGCCGTCGAGGAAGTCGAGCAGGTCCCGGACGAGCTTGTCGTAGTCGTCGTGGTCGATGTCGTCGACGCACGGAGCCGCGCACTTCTCGATGTGCGCGTAGAGGCACGGGCGGCCGAGGCGATGATGCCGGTCGAACTTCGCCTTGGTGCACGTGCGGATCGGGAAGGTCCGCAGGAGGAGGTCGAGCGTCTCCCGGATGGCGTACGCGTGCGCGTACGGCCCGAAGTAACGCACGCCCTTGCGCTTCTGCCCCCGCAGCACCATCGCCCGGGGCCAGTCCTCGTCGATCGTGACCGCGAGATACGGGTAGCTCTTGTCGTCCTTCAACCGGATGTTGAAGCGGGGCTTGTGCCGCTTGATGAGGTTGAACTCCAAGAAGAAGGCTTCGACCTCGTTCCGGGCGACGATCCACTCGACCGACTCGGCCATCATCACCATCTGGCGGGTCCGCTCGGCGAGGAGCTCGGGCTGGAGGAAGTAGTTCGCCAGGCGGCTGCGGAGGCTCTTCGCCTTCCCGACGTAGATCACCCGGCCTTCGGCATCGAGGAACTGGTACGAGCCGGGGGCGTCGGGGATCGAACCGGTCTGGGGGCGGGCAACCACGGGCCCATTGTCGCGGGCGGCGGAGACATCCCGGACCGGTCGCCTTCCACTCCATCTGAGTGTTATGGTGACGGCACGCCGGCCCGGTATCCGGCGTTTCCAACAGAGCTCCGAGGCCGACAACCTCGCGGTGCTGGCGACCGGGCTGCCACCCGCCGGCCGACGAGGAGTTGAACCCCGAAACGGGGAGGCCCCACATGCTGCGTCTCCAGGCTCCGCTCCCAGACGACTACACGCTCGCAACCGGCGACGAGCTCGTCGAGCGCATCGCCGCCGCCAAACAGGCCCTCGGTGACCGCCTCGTCGTCCTCGGCCACCACTACCAGCGCGACGAGGTGATCCGTTGGGCCGACGCCGTCGGCGACTCCTTCTTGCTGGCGCGCTTCGCGGCCGACAACGAGCTCGCCACCGACATCGTCTTCTGCGGTGTGCATTTCATGGCGGAGTCGGCCGACGTGCTCACCGGGCCGCACCAGCGCGTCATCCTCCCCGACCTCAACGCGGGCTGCTCCATGGCCGACATGGCCAACCTCGATCAGGTCGAGGAGACCTGGGACGAGGTCGCGGCGATCACCGCCATCGACCGGGTCGTACCCGTCACCTACATGAACTCGTCCGCGGCGCTGAAGGCGTTCGTCGGCCGCAACGGCGGTGCGGTGTGCACGTCGTCCAACGCGCGCGCCGTGCTCGCCTGGGCGCTGGCGAAGGGTGACAAGGTGCTCTTCTTCCCCGACCAGCACCTCGGGCGCAACACCGGCTACACGATGGGCTACGGCGAGGCCGACATGCGGGTGTGGAACCCGCATCAGGATTGTGGAGGGCTCGAGGAACGCGACGTGAAGGACGCGACCTTGCTCCTGTGGAAGGGCCACTGCTCGGTCCACCAGCGATTCCGCCCGGCGCACGTGGAAGCCGCGCGCGCCGCGTACCCCGGCATCGAGATCGTCGTGCATCCCGAGTGCGCGCACGATGTCGTCGAGGTGGCCGACCGCGTGGGCTCGACCGAGCGCATCCAGGAATGGGTACGGGCCGCGCCCGCGGGCGCCGCGCTGGCGATCGGAACCGAGATCCACATGGTGCAACGGCTCGCGCGGGAGCACGCCGACAAGACGATCGTCTCACTCGATCCGTTGATCTGCCCGTGCTCGACCATGTTCCGCATCGACGCGCCGCACCTCGCGTGGGTGCTCGAGAACCTCGTCGCCGGGACGGTCGTGAATCAGATCGTCGTCGACGCCGACACCGCCGGCTGGGCCCGTACGGCCCTCGAACGGATGCTCGCGATCACCTGAGCTTGCGCGCGACCATCAAGAGGAGGCGCGGAATCGTCGCCGCGTCGCGATATTCGGGTGCGCGCGCCAAGAAGCCCTCGGGCGGCATCGGCTCCTCCATCCGCTCGACGAGCAGTCCGTGCGCGGCCATCGCGTTGACGTACTGGGAGAGCGGGCGGTGCACGAACGGCAGCACGACGCCCGGGGCCAGCTCTTCCATCGAGACGTCCTCGACCAGATAGGGCCCGATCCGCCAGTACTGCTCGTCGAGGATGTGATCGATGATCCATCCGCTGTTCGGCGCCTGCAGGAGCGGATGGTTCAAGAAGAAGACGAAGCGACCGCCGGTCTCGAGCACCCGGGCCAGCTCGGCGATCGCCGGCTCGTGCCGGGCGATGTGCTCGAAGACCAGGCAGACGACGACCGCGTCGAACGCGCCGTCGCCGAACGGCAGCGCGGCGGCGTCGGCGCGTGCGTAGTTCACGGCGCCGCCCCGCTCGCGCGCGAGCGCCAACTGCGCGCGCGTGGGATCGACGCCGACGACGAACGGGACACCCTCCCGCGCGACCAGCCGGGCGATCTGTCCTTCGCCGGTGCCGACATCGAGGACGCGCGTGGCCCCCGCCAGACACTCCCGGGCGAGGGGGAGGATCTGCTCTTCGTATTCGGCGTCGGCGCCGGCGGTGAACCCTTCCTGCCACCAGCCCGCGTTGCGTTCCCAGAGGTCGTCGTCGGTCATCGGCGCAGGATCAGCGCGTGATGCCGAGGAGCGGTGCGAGGTAACGCCCCGTGTGGCTCTCGGGGACCTTTGCGACCTGCTCCGGGGAGCCTTCGGCGATCACGAGACCGCCGCCCGAACCGCCCTCGGGGCCGAGGTCGACAATCCAGTCGGCCGACTTGATCACGTCGAGGTTGTGCTCGATCACGAGCATCGTGTTCCCGGCGTCGACGAGCCGCTGCAACACGTAGAGCAGCCGCCGCACGTCTTCGAAGTGCAGGCCCGTGGTCGGCTCGTCGAGGATGTAGATGGTGTGCCCGGTCGCGCGCTTGCCGAGCTCGGTCGACAGCTTCACCCGCTGGGCCTCACCGCCCGACAGCGTGGGTGCGGGCTGGCCCAGCCGGACATAGCCGAGGCCGACGTCGACGAGCGTCTGCATCTGGCGGGCGATCGACGGCTGGTTCGTGAAGAACTCGAGTGCCTCGTCGGCCGGCATGTCGAGCACCTCGGCGATGTTCTTGTTCTTCCACGTGATGTCGAGGGTGTCGCGGTTGTAGCGCGCGCCCTTGCAGACCTCGCAGGGGACGTAGACGTCGGGCAGGAAGTGCATCTCGATCTTGATCGTGCCGTCGCCCTGGCACGCCTCGCAGCGGCCGCCCTTCACGTTGAAGGAGAACCGGCCCGGCAGGTAGCCGCGGATCTTGGCTTCCTGGGTGGTCGCGAACAGCGTGCGAATCTTGTCGAACACGCCGGTGTAGGTGGCCGGGTTGGAGCGCGGGGTACGACCGATCGGCGACTGGTCGATGTTGATCACCTTGTCGATGTGCTCGGCGCCCTCGATCTTCTTGTGCCGGCCCGGCACCTCGCGCGAGCGATAGATCTTCTGCATCAGCGCGGGGTGCAGGATGTCGCCGACGAGGGAGCTCTTGCCGCTCCCGCTCACTCCGGTGACCGCCACGAAGCAGCCGAGCGGTATCTCGACGTCGATGTTCTGAAGGTTGTGTTCACGCGCGCCCCGCACGGCGAGCCAGGCGTCGCTCGGGTCGCGCCGCAGCTTGGGCACCTCGATCTTGCGTTTCCCCGAGAGGTACTGCCCGGTGATCGATGCCTTCGTCTTGAGCAGGTCCTTGACCGAGCCCGACACGATGATCTCGCCGCCGTGCTCGCCCGCGCCCGGGCCGATGTCGACGACGTGATCGGCGACTCTGATGGTCTCCTCGTCGTGCTCGACGACGATTACCGTGTTGCCGAGGTTGCGGAGCCGCACGAGCGTTTCGATCAGGCGTTGGTTGTCGCGCTGGTGCAAGCCGATCGACGGTTCGTCGAGCACGTACAGCACGCCGACCAGGCCGCTGCCGATCTGCGACGCGAGCCGGATGCGCTGTGCCTCCCCGCCCGCCAGCGTGGCGGAATTGCGATTCAGCGACAGGTAGTCGAGGCCGACGTCGAGCAGGAACTGCAACCGTTCGATCACCTCTTTGAACACCCGCTCGGCGATCATGCGGTCGCGTTCGCTCAGCTCGACCGTGTGGAAGAACTGCGCGCAGTCGCGGATCGACAGCTCGCCGACCTCGTGGATGTTCTTCCCGCCGACGGTGACCGCCAGTGACGCCGGCCGCAGGCGCGCGCCCTTGCACACCGGGCACGGCACGAGACGCATGTAACCCTCGATGACCTCCCGCACCCGGTCGGACTCCGACTCGGTGTGGCGGCGCTCGACCCACGGGATCACACCCTCGTACTTCGTCGAGTACGAGCGCTGGCGCCCGTACCGATTCTTGTAACGGACGGTGACCTGCTTGCCACTGGCGCCGTAGAGGATGACCTTCTTCGCCGCGGCCTTGAGCTTCTTCCACGGTGTCGCAGTGTCGAAGCCGTACTCCTCGCCCACCGCGATGAGCACCCGCTTGAAGTACTCGCCGCGAAACCCCGACCACGGCTTGATCGCGCCCTCGTCGATCGAGAGGTCGTCGTCGGAGATGACCAGCTCGGGATCGACCTGGAAGCGCGTGCCCAGCCCGTCGCACTCCTCGCACGCGCCGTACGGCGAGTTGAACGAGAAGTTGCGGGGTGCGAGCTCCTCGAACGAGAGCCCGCAGTGGGTGCACGCCAGGTGTTCCGAGAAGGTGAGGATCTCCGGCTCCTGGGTCTCGTCCTTGTGGACGATCTCGACCTCCGCGACCCCCTCCGCGAGCTTCAGTGCGGTTTCGAGCGAATCCGTCAGCCGGCGCTCGATGCCCGAGCGGCGCACGAGCCGGTCGACGACGACCTCGATCGTGTGCTGCTCGTAGCGCTCGAGCTGCAGCTTCGCGGGCAGGTCGACGAGCTCCCCGTCGACCCGGGCGCGCGTGAACCCCTCGCCCGCGAGCTCGTCGAGCAGGGCGTGATATTCACCCTTGCGGCCGCGCACCACCGGCGCGAGGACCTGGAAGCGCGTGCCCTCTTTCAGCTGGAGCACGCGGTCGACGATCTGCTGCGGCGTCTGGCGCGTAATCAGGCGACCGCAGTTGGGGCAGTGCGGGATCCCGATCCGCGCGTAGAGCAAACGCAGGTAGTCGTAGATCTCGGTGATCGTCCCGACGGTGGAACGCGGGTTGCGCGACGCCGACTTCTGGTCGATCGAGATCGCGGGTGACAGACCCTCGATGAAGTCGACGTCGGGCTTGTCCATCTGGCCGAGAAACTGCCGCGCGTACGCCGACAGCGACTCGACGTAGCGGCGCTGGCCTTCGGCGTAGATGGTGTCGAACGCGAGCGAGGACTTGCCGGATCCCGACAGCCCGGTGAACACGATGAGCCGGTCGCGCGGCAGCTCGATGTCGACGTTTCTCAGGTTGTGCTCGCGCGCACCCCGGACGACGATCGTCTCGCTCATCGACGGTCAGGCTACCCGGTGGACGGAAGCGTGTCGAACACCTGTTCGTACCTCAACTTACCTCGCGCAACTCTCGCTTGAGCTCGTGGATCTCGTCGCGCAGACGCGCGGCCTCCTCGAAGCGGAGG
>DATCCI010000265.1:0-3016 GCA_036511415.1 Acidimicrobiia bacterium | reverse complement strand
CAGGAACGCGTGCTCGCTGCCGCGCGCCTGCTCGAGCTCCGAGGCCATCGAATTGAGCGAGTCGGCGAGGTTCGCGAGCTCGTCGTCAGCGGAGGCCGACACGTCCGCGCGCGCGGAGAGGTCGCCGGTCGCGAGTTGCGTCGCGGTCCGTTCGATCGCCCGGATCGGGCGGGTCAGGCGTCTCGCGAGCCACACCGACAGCAGCCCGACGCCGACCAGCACGATCAGACCGGCGAGCAGCATCAGCGGCAGCGCGTCGTGAAGGACGGTCAGGTCGACCCGGTCGGTCGCGATGACGACGAGCACGTTCCCGCGGACGCGGGTCGCGGTGGGGATCGCCAAGAAGACGGTGCCACCCCGGCGGCCGCTCACCTCTTCGTTGGCGAGCAGCGCGCTCGGCTCGATGTCGGCCGCACTGAGCCCGGCCGGGAGTTGGTAGTTGGGAAGATCGGACACGGTCCCGGCCGGGGTCACGAGTACGGCCTGCATGTCGGCGGCGCGCAGCCCGATGCGGAACCGTTGAGCCGGCTTGGCGGTGAAGTCGTTCGACCGGACGAGTGCGGCGAGATCGGACGAGCGCGCGCGCATGTCTTCGAGCGCGTGTTGCTGGAGCGAGCGGCGCACGAGCGAGTAGGTCGCGAGCCCGGAGAGGAGGAGGACGACGAGCGCGACCCCCGTGAACGCGACGACCAGCCGAGTGCGGAGCGAGATGCGCGCGCGTCTCACGACCCGGTCACTTCGGGTCGAGTCGGTACCCCACGCCGCGCACCGTGTCGATGCGTACCGTGTCGGCGAGCTTCTTTCGGACCTGGGCGATGTGGACGTCGACGGTTCGGGCGTCGCCGAACCAGTCGTAGCCCCAGACGCCGTCGAGGATCTGCTGGCGCGACAGCGCGAGCCCGGGACGCTCGGCGAGGAACTTCAACAGATCGAATTCCTTGCCCGTGAAGCCGACGGGCTCGTCGCCGACGCGCACCTCGCGCCGCCCGAGGTCGATCGTGACCCCGCCGACCTGCAGGAGCTCGGCGGTGGTCGCGGCCCCGTCGGCGCGCCGGAGCACTGCCTTCACCCGGGCGACGAGCTCGGGCGGCGAGAACGGCTTGGTCACGTAGTCGTCGGCGCCGAGTTCGAGCCCGAGCACGCGGTCGATCTCGGTGTCGCGGGCGGTCAGAAAGATCACCGGGATCGCCGACGTCTGTCTGAGCCGGCGACACACCTCGAGGCCGTCGATGTCGGGGAGGCCGACGTCGAGCACCACCAGCCGGGGCCGGTGCGTGCCGACCGCGGCCGGCACGTCCTCGCCGGCCGAGACTTTCACCACCCGGTACCCGTCGCGCCGAAGGTACAGCTCGACCAGATCGGCGATGTTCGGCTCGTCGTCGACGACGAGAATCGTTCCTCGCTCCATGCGGGCTCCAGCTCAGTACCGGGATCAGGTTCCATCGTCCCATGCAGGGTCGGTGAAGAGTGTGAAGGGCGCGTGAGCGTTCGATCAGGGCTCGCCCGGGACCTCGAGCGAGCTCCGCCACCTCGGCCGATGTGGTCTCAGTCGAGTTGATTGGCCCGGGCAATGGCGCCGAGCCAGGCCGCGGACGGCTTGGGCGTGCGCACGAACGTGTCCCGGGTGACCGAGACGAGTCCGAACCGGGGGCCGTAGCCGAGCGTCCACTCGAAGTTGTCGAGCAACGACCAGTAGAAGTAGCCGCGCACGTCGAGCCCGTCGGCCAGGGCGTGGCCGACGCCCTCGAGGGCGTCGCGCAGGTAGGAAATCCGGCGGCTGTCGTCGTCGTGACCCAGGCCGTTCTCGGTCACGTACAGGGGCGTCCGCGCGGTCTCGGCCGCGAATCGCAGCGCGACCTCGAGCGAACGGGGCCAGTACTCGTAGCCCATGGACGGCACGACTTCGACGCCGGCCTCCGGTCCGAGTTGCCGGCCGCGCTCGTCAAGCCGCGTCCGGGAGTAGGCCTGGACCCCGACGAAGTCGTCCCCCCGGGCCGCTTCCAGGAACTGCCCCTCGTGGAAGTGCCGCGCCCGGGCGAGGATGTCCTCGGCTCCCTCGGGCGCCCACCAGTCGCCCATCGCAACGCAGATGCCGACCGGGAACTCGCCCGGGCCCGCCTTGAGCGCGTCGTACGCGCGCCGGTGTGCGAGCACGAAGTTGTCGTTCACCGATTTGTAGGCGTCCAGGTCGCGCCGCTTTCCGGGCGGGAACGCGCCGCCCACGTAGCCCATCTGGGCCACGATGTTCGGCTCGTTGATCGTGCAGCCGATCGAGATGAGATCGCCGATGTGCGCGACGGTGCGCTCGCAGTAACGCGTGAAGCGGTCGACGACGGCCGCCGATTCCCACCCTCCGAGCGCCGCGACCCACCGTGGGTTCGAGAAGTGATGGAACGTCACGACCGGCCGCACGCCTTGTTCGTGACATTCGGCCAGGACGCCGCGGTAGTAGTCGAGCGCGGCGACCGAGAACTCTCCGTCCTCGGGTTCGATCCGCGACCACTCGATCGAGAACCGGTAGGCCCCGAAGCCGTGGTCGCGCACGAGCGCGACATCCTCGGGATACCGGTGGTAGCTGTCGGTGCAATCGCCCGACGGCTCGACGCAAGGGGTGTCCGGCTCGTGTTCGAACATCCACCAGTCGTTATTGACGTTGTTGCCTTCGATCTGATGCGCAGCGGCGGCCACGCCCCAGAGGAAGCCGTCGGGGAAGGTCACGGTCATGGGCCGGAGCGTAGACTGCGGCCCGCTTGAGCATCCTCGACGACATTCTTTCCACCAAGCGCGACGAGGTCACGGTGCTGCGTTACCCGCAGACGCGCGACCTGCTGCGGAAGATGGCGCTCGACGCCCCGCCGACCCGCGATTTCACCGCGGCGCTCCGTCGGAACGACGGTGGGATCGCGGTGATCGGCGAGTTGAAGCGCCGGTCGCCGTCGAAGGGCGACCTCGCACCCGACCTCGATCCGGGCCCGACCGCGAAGGCTTACGAGGCCGGCGGCGCGGTCGCGCTCTC
>DATCCI010000264.1:0-2131 GCA_036511415.1 Acidimicrobiia bacterium | reverse complement strand
CGTCCACCGATGCCGATGTCTTCGGCCATCGTGATCTGTACATGGTCGACGTACGAGCGATTCCAGATCGGCTCGAACATGGTGTTGGCAAAGCGCAGGGCGAGGATGTTCTGCACAGTCTCTTTGCCCAGATAGTGGTCGATCCGAAAGACCGAGTCAGGGGGGAAGACGTCGCTGAGGGTGTCACTCAGTTCGCGCGCGCTCTGCAGGTCGTGCCCGAACGGCTTTTCGACAACGACCCGCCGCCATTGGTCGCCGTTCTTCGCGGACAGTCCTGATCGCTTCAGTTGCGCGACAACCACTGGGAAGAGCTTCGGCGGTATCGACAGGTAGAACGCGTGGTTGCCGCCGGTGCCACGCACTCGGTCGAGGTCACTGATTGTCTGCGCCAGCGAGTCGAACGCGGCGTTGTCGTCGAAGTCTCCAGGCACGAAGCGGAATCCTTCGGCGAGTTGCGTCCAGACCTCCTCACGAAACGGGGTGCGGGCGTACTGCTTCACGGCATCGTGAACGACTTGCTCGAAGTCCTCGTCGGCCCAGTCACGGCGGGCGAACCCTACGAGCGCGAACCCCGGTGGCAGCAGGCCGCGGTTGGCGAGGTCGTAGATCGCCGGCATCAGCTTCTTGCGCGCGAGGTCGCCGGTGACACCGAAGAGCACGAGTCCGCACGGCCCGGCTACCCTCGGCAGCCGTCGATCACGCGGATCGCGGAGCGGGTTGATCGCCTCGCGACCGACCGGGCTCATCGCGCCAAACCGGCGGCGTTGAGCAGCTCTTGAAGGCCAACCGTGCGATCGAGCAGATGCAACCGGATCGCCGGCCGCCCTCGTTGCTGCAAGGCACGCAAGTCACCCAGCGCCTGTGCCATCTGCAACCGAGCGAACCCGAAGGGCCGTCCGGGAATCGCGAGGTCGTGATCGACGACGCCGGTGATCTGGAGGAACGCCCCAGTCTGCGGACCGCCCTTGTGATACTGCCCGGTCGAGTGCAGGAATCGAGGCGCCCAGCCGAACGTCACCGGTCGCTCTGTGTGGCGCGCAAGAGATCTGCGCAGCAGCGCGGCGGCTGAGTCGGCGTGTCGATCGAGATAGGCCATGACCGCCACGTAGCCGCGGTCCGGCACCGCGCGCAGTAGCGCAGACAGAGCGCCACTGAGGTCATGTGCGCCGCCCAGCAGGATTGGGTCGTCGGTGTGCACCTCGACGACGCCGTCGGTGAAGATGGGCCGGCCCTCGGGCAACGGCCCGTTGCCTGCTTCATCGAGGATCTTGCCAGTGTTGTCCTTGGACTCCTGCACATTCGGCTGGTCGAACGGATCGATGCCCAGTACGCGTCCGGCGACCGCCGTCGCGTACTCCCACACCATGAATTGCGCGCCGAGTGATCCCGAGATCGTGGTGCCATCGATGTGCAGATGCTGGCCAAGGGTGACCAGATGACGGTCGGGACCCTCGCCGAAGCCTGGGTCATCGACCGACTCGACGACAACGGGAAGCAGGCCGGTGCCCTGCTTTCCCGTCGACTCGGCGACCAGCTGCTCCGCCCAGTCGCCGAATCCAGGATGGCGCGACCCAAAGTCGGCGATGACAACCTTGTCGCGACCCGCGCGGCCAGCCTCGCCCAAGACCGCGCCGAGCGTGAGGCCAGGGTTCTCGTCGTCGCCCCCAAGGGCCGGCAACAGCTCGGCAGCGTCGTCGAGCAAGCCGGCGACGTCGACCCCGGCAAGCGCGGTCGGCACCAGGCCGAATGCCGACAGAGCGCTGTAGCGGCCGCCCACATTTGGATCGGCCAGGAAAACCCGGTAGCCGGCCGCCCGCGACGCCTGTTCTAGAGGCGAGCCTGGATCGGTGACCACGACGATGCGCTGCACCGGATCGATGTCGGCGTCGCGAAACGCCTGCTCGTACACGCGCCGGTGGCTGTCGGTCTCCAGGGTGCCACCGCTCTTGCTCGAGACAACGAGCACGGTGTGTTCGAGGCGGTCAGCAATGGCCGCGGCTACCTGTCCCGCGTCGGTGGTGTCGAGAACAGTGAGCCGGACGCCGGCGGTAGCTGCGATGACTTCTGGTGCCAGCGACGACCCGCCCATGCCTGCAAGCACCACGTGGTCGATGCCCTCAGCCATCAACCG
>DATCCI010000263.1:0-4525 GCA_036511415.1 Acidimicrobiia bacterium | reverse complement strand
TGAGTTATCGAAGCTCCGCTCTGATCCTCATCTTGGCCGCAGTCGACTCTCAGCTGTGGCGCTGGTCGGGAACGGTGATGGAAAGCGTCGTCGCGTTCATGGCGGTTGCGGGTCTCTTGTACCTCGATGTCGCCTGGCCGGTTGAGCAGCGCAATGGCCGTCGTTGGGCAATACTCGGATTGCTCACCGGACTTGCCGTCCTCGTGCGTTTCGAGATCGCGCTCCTCGTCATCGCCTTCGTCGTCGAGGGCGTCCTCTCCCGCCGTCGCCGCATCGCCGTGCCTGCGCTTGTTTCGGGCGCCGCGGTGGTTGTCGTGCCCTGGCTGGCGTTCGCGCGGGTCGAGTTCGGGACGTTCCTGCCAACGACCTTGGCCGCTAAGGCTGGGGGCTGGCATGTCGTGAACTCGACGATGGCCCGTCAAATCGTCTCCAGCATGATCTCTTCGCAACCGGGCACGCTCTTGATCGCCATGCTTGGTCTCGTCGTTTGCATCCGACGGCGTTCGCCGCAGCTGACGCGACTCTCACCGGCGCTGTGGCTGTTGCTCGCCTGGCCCGGCTTCTACTACCTCCGAGCCGCCAGTCTGCAGAGCCCGGGCCGGTATCTCTTGCCTGTTGTCCCGGCAATCGCTGTGATCGCTGCGGTCGTGCTTCCGGAGTTGTGGCGGGCCGGTGGCGCGCTGCTGGCTGGGGCCCGGTCGAGGCGGGTGCTCGTGGGAGCCCTTGTTGCTCTTCAAGCACTCACGATGGTCGTTCTCATGGTGCGTAACGTCGATCCGGTCCTGCGCCGTTTCAACACCAACTATCGGGCCACAATGACCGCTACGGCAGCCTTCCTGGGCTCACGCTGTACGGCTCATGAGCGTGTCCTACTGGACGAGGACGTCGGTGTTGTCTCGTACATGCCGCATGGCGGATGCGTGCTGGTTGACGGCGGTGGCCTTGCGAACCCCGAGCTGGGGAGGTTGTCTTTGGCTCAGCAGATCGAGCGGGTAAGGCCCGCGCTGCTCGTGGAAAGTCTCGGCACGTCCAGGGATGACTTGAGCCGGACCGTTCGCGGACTGACACTGATCTTTACCCGTCAGTTCCATAGTCACAGCGTTGAGTCTCCCGACGTCCTTTACACGACCAACGTCTATCGAGTGGCATCACCGGATCGCTGAGAGCGTCGCGCTACGGCGCGGCGCGAAGTGACCGACGCGTGTGGTCGGAAACATCCGGGTCGTCGATGTCCCGATCGTGGCGGAGCGGTGGATTCGGTCGGCTGAGCGCCGCGATCCCGACCGTCAATCCTACGAGCGTCCACAACCAGATCGCGACCTGCGGACTCTCGAGCGTCGGGTCGAAGTAGGCGTTCACCAAGATGCAGGTGACTCCAACGACGCACACCTCGATGACGGCGGCGTCGAAGTAACGACCGAGGAATCTCAAGCGCGAACGCGCGCGCAACACGACGGCATACCACGTGGCCCACAGGGTGATCCAAAGCACCGCCCCGATGATGCCCATCCTCGCCAGGATGTCGAGATGCGAATTGTGCGGGCTACGCAAGAATCCGGATGTGTCCGGTGCAAAACCCAGGTCGGCCGCGATATTGCGTCCGAACCCGAGCCCGGTCACGAGCGCGTGGTTGTTCTCGGCCAATTCGATGACCTGTGACCAGAGCTCTTGTCGGAACTGGACGTTGCTTTGCAGGTTCCCGCCCGCGTTCGCATCGTTCGTGCTGTTCAAGCTCTTGATGTTCGTGATGAGTTGGCTGACCGAGATGCCGCGCCCCTGTTCGCCCTGCAGATGGACGTTCGAGGCCCAACCAAGGACCGCCAGCAGCGCGAGCGTCGCAACCATCACCCCGACGAGGCGGAGCCGTCGGGCGGTGAAGAGCCACACCAGGAGCAGACCGGTAGCGGCGGCGACGAGACCACCACGGTTCTGCGTCGCGACCATCAGTATGACGAGGGTCGCGAGACCTACGAGCAGCGTCCGCCGCCGCCGGCTGAAGCCCGGAACCAGCCAGACGAACGCGAGGGCCATCGTGGCGAGCACCGCGATGTTGCCGACCCGGTGATTCCACACGGAGACGGAACTCCCCGGGACGAACGGACCAGAGCCCGCGTCAGCAGCCTTGTTGAGCTGAACCGCGATAGGAGAGAAGAGGAGAAGCCAGGGGACGAACCTTCGAGCCCCCGCCACCCAGCGATGCACGATGTCCGGATTCGAGAGCACGAGTGCGGCAACCGGAATCGCGAGCAGCGCGTAATACCAGAGGGCGGCGTCGCGGATCGCGTTGATGCCGTACTGCGGGACGTGCGGCACCGTACAGACGACTCCCCAGAGGGCAAAGACGATGACCAGTTTCGTAACCGCGACGCGCTTGACCCCGAGGCCGACGATTCCAGTGCCGACCAACGCCGCCCCAAGGCACAACAAGATGATGAGCTCTCCGGCAAAGATGGGCGTGCCGGGTACGTGGATGTAGGCGAACGCGCGATCAAGGAGCGCGTACCCGACGAGCACCGGAGGGAGGACGGCTGCGAGCCAACCCAGGGTCCGATAGCCCGTGTGGAGCCGGCGCGACTGGCCGTCGAGAATCTCCGGTGTGGAAGGCTGCGCCGACGGCTGCCCGACATCAGAAACGGTCACAGCTCGCTCTCCCACGCATCCAATACCGAAACGCCTGTCGTAGGTCGTGCAGTGTCGCCGAGGGCGACGCATGGAGGCCATGACCGCTGCCGTCGGTCCCCGAAGCCTAGCGACCAGCCGCCGCCGATTCGGTACGCCGGCTCAGGAGTGAAACATCGCTCCTCTGGTCGATACCCTCGATGCGAGCCCCGTCAATCCTCGAACAGGCGACGCCGCGTCTGCGAGCGCGTCATGTCGCATAGTCGTGGACGCGCCTCCCCCCGCCATGTCAACAGGTCACGCCGCAGAGATTCGCGCCACGGGCGAAAGTGTTTCTGGCGAAGGTGATGTCATGGGTCGCGAGGTTGTCGTGGTCGTCTTGCCACGCGCCCGTCATGTTCGGTGCGCCGGGCACGGTTGAGCCGACGACCCTGTTGTCATGGATTCGTATGTGAGCCAGCTCACATTTGGGCGTTCCACTGCAGTTGTGCTCGTTACGGTATTGATCGACTCCGGTGATCCCGTTGCAGTTGCCCTCGACGTCGTTGAAGCTGATATCGATCGGTCCGTTCGACGTATGGGTCTGCCCGGACGTCGAGAGGGTGATCCCGCCGCCCCAGCCCCAACCACAGCCGTTGTTATTGGCGTTCTGCATGTGAAAGCCGTTGCCGGTGACGATGTTGTCCGAGATCGTCGCGGCTCCGGAGATCTCGAGGATCACTCCTTGTTCCCAGTTGTTGGCGAGAACATCATTCGTGATCGTCAAGTTATTGGATGAGAGGTCGCTCCACAGCCCACTGCACGCGTTGTCGTGGATCTTGGAGTTGCGAACCGTCACGTCGGCCGCGACGAATTTGAATCCGCCGGCCTCGTCGCCGCAACTGTGTGACCGGGTCGTGTACGAGTCGTCCGTGAAATCGTTGTGATCCAGCTCGGCGCCATCCACCACAATGTCGCGCGCACCTCCACCGGCAGTGAGCCCTTCTTGTCGCGTGTTGAAGTAGCGGCCACCGACGACACGCCAACCCACGCCGAGCTCAACGCCGGCACCGTCCGTCGTGCCATTGCCGATGTCGTGCACGCGCAGATCGTCGAGTGTCCACCTCGTCGCGAGCAGCGGGCCGGGCGTATGGATCGCACCCCTCGCGTCGCCGGCAACGTAGTTACGGATCTCCAGCCGGGAGAGCGTGACGTTGTTCACGCCGTCCGCCGCCACGACTGCGAAAAGCCTCCTGTTCGACCCGTCGAGAACTACGGGGCCCATGAGCGTGTCACCCGACTTCGGGGTCAGCGTCCAGTCGTGCGTCCCCGACAAGCAGAACCGCGTTCCGGCAGGCTGCGCGTCGATGTCCGCCTGACCCACGCCCATCAGAACGCATGACAGTTCAGATGACGGACCGAACCCGCGTGCGTTCTGAGCCGCGATCCTGAACGCGTACGCGCCGGCACTCTTCAAGCCGACGACCGTCTCGCTGGTGGCAGTCGAGCCGAAATGGACGTCATGCTGGAACACGCCCGCGAGATACACGCCGATCTTGTAGCCGGTGATCGAAGAGCCGTTGGCGCTCGACGGCGCACTCCATCGCGTCGTCGCCGAGGCGCCGCTCCTCCGATCGGTCACGTGGGTCGGTACGGTCGGCGCGCCGACCGTGACGGACGCGCTCGACTGCGTGCTCGTTCCCCTCGCGTTCTTGGACGCGACCTTGAACGTATACGTCTTGGCGTTTGCCAGGCCGCCGAGGGTTGCCGTCGTCACGGTCGGCTTGAAGACCCTTGGCGTCTGGGCCACGTTCGCCACATAGGGCGTCACGTAGTAACCGGTGATGGCAGAGCCGTTGTTCGATAGCGACGCCCCGAAACGCACCGTGGCCGACGCGTTTCCTGGTGTCGCGCGCGCCGACCGCGG
>DATCCI010000262.1:0-2156 GCA_036511415.1 Acidimicrobiia bacterium | reverse complement strand
GGAAGACCGAGCACGCGCGCGGCGTCTGGGACCCCCGCGACCGGGCGTCCCACACTGCGACATAGCAGCGCCGCGGCTGCGGTCTGGTCGACGTTCGCGGGACCGGCGTCCCAGTCCTCGAGACCGACGCGGAGGTGCCCGCCGCGTTCGAGCGCGGCGCGCGCGATCGGCGTGTCGAGCAGCGAACCGCCCAACACCGCGACCGCCCACGGCACCTCGGCGTCGCCGAGCATGGCGAGATAGAGATCGAGGGCCTCGATGATCGCAGGCGCGCCCCACAACGGTTCGCCGCCGCCGAGATAGCCGCCCGCGGAGAAGTAGAATTTCACGAGCGTCCCGGCCGGAAGCGCGCCGGCATCGCTGTACGCGCGCACGACGCGCAAGAAACCGGGCTCGAAGATCGCGATGCTGGGGCCGAGCCCGCGCGCCCGGCACACGTCCATCTTGTAGGCGATGTCGGCGAACGTGTTCGTGTACACGTAGCTGCTGTTCGGCGGCAGTCCGTCGGCGCCGGTGCCGCCCAGGTACACCGAGCCGGTGTCGACGAATCCGGCCCGGATGAGTCCCATGTCGTCGAGGAGCTCCACGTGGCCGTAGCGCTCGTCGATCGTGGCGCCGATACCGGTGGTGGGATAGCAGACGACGCCGGGATGCTGCTCGACGACGGGCCGGAACGCGATCGCGTACTGGTCGGCCGCCGCGTCGGGCGGTAACGCGATGTCGGGCGCGTGCGTGTGGATGACCGTGGCGCCCGCGTCGAAACACGCGAGCGCGTCCTTGGCCTGTTCTTCTGCGGTCGCGGGCACGTTGGGATTGCGAGCACGGCTCGTCACGCCGTTCAGCGCGGCCTCGATGATGACCGGAGCGTCGTTCTCGTTCATCTGTATAGCGTGGCACGTGTGCGCACGCGAATAACAGAGCTGTTGGGAATCGAGCATCCGATCGTGCAGGCGCCGATGGGATTCATCGCCCGGGCCCAGCTCGCATCGGCAGTCTCCAATGCCGGCGGGCTCGGGATCATCGAGACGTCGTCCGGCCGTCTCGACGAGGTGCGCGACGAGATCGTCAAGATGCGCCAGCTCACCGACAAGCCCTTCGGGGTGAACATCGCGCAGCTGTTCGTGCGCGATCCGTCGATCGTGGAGTTCGTCGCCGAGAACGATGTCTCGTTCGTGACCACCTCGGCCGGCGACCCGACGAAGTTCACGCGTGCGCTCAAGGACGCGGGACTCACCGTCTTCCACGTGGTTCCGTCGCTGCGCGGCGCGCTCAAGGCGGTCGATGCCGGGGTCGACGGGCTCGTCGTCGAGGGAAACGAAGGTGGCGGGTTCAAGGCGCCGACCGGTGCGTCCACGATGGTGCTGCTGCCGCTGATCGCGTCCCGCGTCGACGTCCCGATCATCGCGGCGGGTGGAGTCTGCGACGGCCGGTCGATGGCGGCCGCGCTCGTGCTCGGCGCGGAGGGCGTGCAAATGGGCACCCGCATGGTGAGCGCGGCCGAGTCGCCCGTCCACGAGAACTGGAAGCAGCTCATCTGCTCGTCGAACGAGGGTGACACGCTGCTGCTCAACCGGCACTCGCCGCCCGCGTTCCGGGTGCTGCGCACCGGATTCAGCGAGGACGCCGAGCGCGAGGACCGGGCCGTCATCCCGAGCCTCGACGCGGTGCGCGACCTCTACTTCGGCGGCAATCTCGAAGCGTCGTTCGCGTTCAGCGGCCAGGTCGCCGGCCGTATCGCGGAAGTGTTGCCGGTCGCGCGGATACTGCGCGAGACGATCACCGAATGCGAGTCGGTCCTTCGCGAGGTGGGCGCGCGCTTCGGCGGCTCGCGCTAAGGGTGCAACACGACCTTGATCGCGCCGTGGGACCGGCCACCCGCCACCGCGAACGCACGGGGCGCCTCGTCGAGATCGAAGCGATGGGTGATCACGGCCGCGGCGATCTCGGGCTGCGCCGCCGAGATCGTGGCCGCGGTGTCGAACTCGCGAAGTCCGTGCGCCTCGCCGTAGACGAACGCGGGCACGATGGTGACCTCGCGCATCTGCGCGTTCAGGAACGAGATCGAGATCGGTTCCCACGTGGTCGACACGAGCCCGACCGTTCCTGCCCGCCGGCACGCGCGCACCGCGGCGTCGAAGCCGGAAGATGTCCCGGCG
>DATCCI010000261.1:0-5442 GCA_036511415.1 Acidimicrobiia bacterium | reverse complement strand
AGCCTGCTCGACACCGTGCAGACGATCGACGCGATGGGCGTCGACGCGATCGTCGTTCGCCACTCCGCGGCCGGCGCCCCGCACCGCGTCGCGTCGTGGAGCTCGGCGCACGTGATCAACGCGGGCGACGGGTGTCACGAGCACCCCACCCAGGCTCTGCTCGACGCGTTCACGCTGCGCCGACATCGAGGTCCGTCGCTCGACGGATGCCGAATCGCGATCGTCGGCGACGTCCGGCACTCGCGGGTCGCCCGGAGTGATGTGACGGCGTTCCACGCGCTCGGCTGCGAGCTGACGCTCGTCGGTCCACCGACGCTCATGCCCGAACGGCTCGACGGATGGCCGGTCGCGGTGACCAGCGACCTCGACCAGGTGTTGCCCGACGTCGACGTCGTCTACCTGTTGCGTATCCAGCGCGAACGCATCGGACAGGCGCTGTTCCCGTCGCTGCGCGAGTACGCGGCGCGCTGGGGTCTCAGCGCCGAGCGGGCGGCGCGATGCAAGCCCGACACGCTCGTGATGCATCCCGGGCCCATGAACCGCGGCATCGAGATCTCGGGCGAGGTCGCGGACTCCGCGCGCTCACTCGTCGCCGAACAGGTCGCGAACGGCGTCGCCGTCCGCATGGCCGTGCTGTGGTCACTCCTCGGATCCGGGGGCCCCATTGTCTGAGGGAGAGGTGTCTGAGGGAGAGGTGTCTGAGGGAGAGATGTCTGAAGTCGAGATGTCTGAGCGATGTTGAGGGATGAGATGTCTCACGGTGAGGTACTCGTTCAGGGAGGCCGGTTGCTCGATTCCACCGGCGATCGTTTCGGCGATGTGCGCGTCGTCGACGGAGTGATCGCTGAGGTCGGCCCGGGGCTCGCGCCGACGCGAGGCGCCACGACGCTCGATGCGCACGGATGCGTGGTCGCGCCGGGGCTGGTCGACATCCAGGTGCACTTCCGGGAACCGGGTCGTGAGGACAGCGAGACGATCGAGACCGGCTCGCGCGCGGCGGCGCTCGGCGGCTGCACCGCCGTCGTCTGTATGCCGAACACCGATCCGCCGATCGACGATGCCGCGGTCGTGCAATCGGTGCTCGACCGCGCCCGCGCGGTGGGTTTGTGCGACGTGCGCCCGGCGGGATGCATCACCAAGGGCCGGCGCGGCGAAGAGCTCGCACCGATCGGAGAGCTCTACGACCTCGGCGTACGTGTCTTCACCGACGACGGCGATTGCGTTGCCGACGCGCTCGTGATGCGGCACGCGTTCGAGTACGCCGCCGCGCTGCCCGGCGCGGTGCTCGCGCAGCATGCCGAAGACCCTGCGCTCGTGCGCGGCGGTCACATGCACGAGGGCGCGTGGTCCGCGCGGCTGGGCATTCCGGGCCGTCCGGGCGAAGCGGAGTCGACGATCGTGGCCCGCGACCTCCAGCTCGCCAAGCTGACCGGCGGCCGATACCACGTACTGCACCTGTCGTGCGCGGCCTCCGCCGCGCTCGTGCGCGCGGCCAAGGCCGACGGGGTGCGCGTGACCGCCGAGTGCACGCCCCAGCATCTCGTGCTGACCGACGAGTCGTGCGCGCACTTCGACCCCGCGTTCAAGATGAACCCGCCCCTGCGAGAACAGGCCGATGTCGACGCCTTGCGCGCCGCGCTGCTCGACGGGACGATCGACGCGATCGCGACCGATCACGCGCCGCACACTCCCGAGAGCAAGGACGTGCCGTTCGAGGAAGCACCGCCGGGCATGCTGGGAGTCGAGACCGCGCTGGCCGTCGTGCTGACGACGCTCGTCGAGCCGGGCACCCTCACCCTCGCGCAGGCAGTCGGCGCCTTGTCCTGGCGACCGGCGCAGGTCGTCGGGCTCGACGGGGAAGGTCACGGCGGACCGATCGTCGCCGGCCGCCCGGCCAACCTGTGCGTGATCGACCCCGCGCACACGTGGTCGGTCGACTCGGCGCGGCTCGCGAGCAAGTCGCGCAACTCTCCTTGGGACGGGTGGAAGCTCACCGGCAAGGTCCGCCACACGCTGTACCGCGGCAGTCCGACCGTTCGTGACAACGAGCCCACGAGATGACCAACGGAGCCTGGCAGCTGGGAGGTTCGGTGGCGGAGGCGCGGTTGGTGTTGGCGGACGGCGAGACCTTCGAGGGAGTAGCGGTCGGGTGCCGGCCGGACGACGGCGTGGCAACCGGTGAGGTCGTGTTCAACACCGCGCTGGCGGGGTATCAGGAGATCCTCACCGATCCGTCCTACGCCGGGCAGATCATCACCTTCACGTATCCGCACATCGGGAACTACGGCGTCAACGAACGTGACGACGAGGCGCGCGCGCCGCGCTGCCGGGGCGTGATCGTCCGCGATCTCTCGCGCCGGCCGTCGAGCTGGCGTGCGACCGACGATCTCGACGGCTTCTTGCAGCGGCACGAGGTCGCGGGCATCGCGGGTATCGACACTCGGCGACTCACGCGCCACATCCGTCGCGCGGGTGCGATGCCGGGGGCATTCGGAACCGCCGATCGCGCCACGTTGCTCGATGCCGCTCGAGCCGACGGAGGCACCGATGGCTGCGACCTCGCGTCCGTCGTCACGACCCCCGAGCCGTACACGGTCGGTCCCGACGATGCGGGTCTGTTCGTCGTGGCGTACGACTTCGGGATCAAGCGCTCGATCCTCGACCAGCTGGTCGGAGTGGGATGCCAGGTCGAGGTGGTTCCGGCGGAGACGTCCGGCGCCGACGTCTTGGCCCGTGCGCCCGACGGCGTGTTCCTCTCGAACGGGCCCGGTGACCCGGCCGCGGTCACGGCCGCCCGGTCGAGCGTGCAGGAGCTCCTCGGCAACGTGCCGGTGTTCGGCATCTGCCTCGGACACCAGATCATGAGCCTCGCCCTCGGCGCGCAGACCTTCAAGCTGCGGTTCGGCCACCACGGCGGCAACCACCCCGTGCAGCACCTCTCGACCGGTCGGGTCGAGATCACGAGCCAGAACCACAACTATGCGGTCGACGCGGCGACGCTGCCGACGGGGAGTGTGGTCACGCACCGCAACCTGAACGACGGCGATGTCGAGGGCGTGAGCACGGAGCATCTCCGCGCGTTCAGCGTGCAGTACCACCCCGAGGCGGGTCCGGGCCCTCACGACGCGCGCTACCTGTTCGAGGAGTTCACACGACTCATGAGGGCGAGCTGATACGACGATGCCTCGTAGGAACGACCTCGAGACGATCCTGCTCATCGGGAGCGGGCCGATCATCATCGGCCAGGCGTGCGAGTTCGACTATTCGGGCACGCAGGCCTGCCGGGTGCTGCGCGAAGAGGGCTACCGCGTCGTGCTCGTGAACTCCAACCCGGCGACCATCATGACCGATCCGGAGTTCGCCGACGCCACCTACATCGAACCGCTCGACGTCGCGACGTTGGCGCGGATCATCGAGAAGGAACGACCCGACGCGCTGCTGCCGACCCTTGGCGGTCAAACCGGCCTCAATCTCGCGATCGCCCTGCACGAGGCGGGCGTGCTCGACACCTACGGCGTCGAGATGATCGGCGCGAACGTCGAAGCGATCCGCACCGCCGAGGACCGTCAGCGCTTCAAGCTCGCGATGACCGAGATCGGCCTGACGGTTCCGCCGTCGGGGATCGCGTACTCGCTCGACGAAGCGCTCCGGGTCGGTGAAGAGGTCTCCTATCCGGTCATCGTGCGCCCGGCCTTCATCCTGGGCGGCGGTGGGACCGGCATCGCGCACGACCGACAAGAGCTGAAGCGCCTCGCGGAGCGCGGGCTCGCCGCGAGCCCGATCTCCGAGATCCTGATCGAGCGCAGCATCGCCGGCTGGAAGGAGTACGAGCTCGAGGTCATGCGCGACCACGCCGACAACGTCGTGGTCATCTGCTCCATCGAGAATCTCGACCCGATGGGCGTGCACACCGGCGAGTCCATCACGGTCGCGCCCGCCCAGACGCTGACCGACGTCGAGTACCAGCTCATGCGCGATGCCGCGTTCGCCTGCATCCGTCGCATCGGGGTGGAGACCGGCGGCTCGAACGTGCAGTTTGCGGTGAACCCGCAGACGGGCGAGATGGTCATCATCGAGATGAACCCACGCGTGTCGCGCAGCTCCGCACTCGCGAGCAAGGCCACGGGCTTCCCGATCGCGAAGATCGCGGCGAAGCTCGCCGTCGGCTATCGGCTGGACGAGATCCGCAACGACATCACGCGGGAGACACCGGCCAGCTTCGAACCGGCAATCGATTACGTCGTCACCAAGTTCCCGCGCTGGGCGTTCGAGAAACTGCCCGGGTCGAACCCGGTGCTCGGCACCCAGATGCAGTCGGTCGGCGAAGTCATGGCGATCGGACGCACCTTCTGCGAGTCGTTGCAGAAGGCCGTTCGATCGCTGGAAACCGGGCGTCTCGGCGTCAACTGCGATCCGGCCGAGCGCGAGCTCGACGGGCTCTCCGACGAGGAGCTCGTGCTCGCGGCCGCGGTCCCCACCCCCGACCGCATCTTCCAGCTGGAGGCCGCGCTCCGTCGGTTCGTCTCGATCGAGCGCCTCCAGGAGGTCACCGGGATCGACCCGTGGTTCCTCGACCAGATCCTGCAGATCGTGGAGGAGCGCGACCGGCTCGGCCAGTTCGGGCTGGAGCGTGCCACCCGTGCCGATTGGCGTCGCGCGAAGCGGCTCGGCTTCTCCGACGGCCAGCTCGCGTACCTGTGGAACGCGGCCGAAGCCGACGTGCGCGCCGAGCGCATCGCCGCGGGGGTGCGTGTTACGTACAAGACCGTCGACACCTGCGCGGCCGAGTTCGCCGCGTACACGCCCTACCACTACAGCACCTACGAGGACGAGGACGAGATCGCACTCCTGACCAAGCCCGCGGTCGTGATCCTCGGCAGTGGGCCGAATCGCATCGGCCAGGGCGTCGAGTTCGACTATTGCTGCGTACACGCCGCGTTCGCACTACGCGACGCGGGTTACGAGACGGTGATGGTCAACTGCAATCCCGAGACCGTCTCCACCGACTACGACACGAGCGACCGGCTGTTCTTCGAGCCCTTGACGAACGAGGACGTGCTGAACGTCTGCGAACGATTGCAAGAGGTCGGAGAGGTTCGGGGCGTCATCGTGAGCTTGGGCGGCCAGACTCCGTTGAAGCTCGCGCACGGCCTCGAACGCAGCGGCATTCCGGTGCTCGGCACGTCGCCGGCGTCGATCGACGCGGCCGAGGACCGCGAGCAGTTCAACGCGCTGTGCGATCGGCTGGGCATCCCGCAACCCGACGGCGCGATGGCCACGAGCGCCGACGACGCGGTCGCGGTCGCCAACGCCATCGGCTATCCGGTGTTGGTCCGCCCGTCGTACGTGCTCGGCGGCCGGGCGATGCAGATCGTCTACGACGACGACGACGTCAGGCGCGCGATGGCCGAGCTCGCGCACACCGGCTCGCTCGGGCGCGAG
>DATCCI010000260.1:0-3319 GCA_036511415.1 Acidimicrobiia bacterium | reverse complement strand
CACGCTCGACGACCTCGTCGGGGCGATCACCGCCGCCTTGCTCGTCGACGTGTTCGCGGCTTCCTCGCAACGCGCGGCGAGACCCGCGTGAGCCCGGGACCCCCCGAATGGGAGCCCCCGGTCGGCTGGCAGCCCCCGGCGCCCCGCCGGAATCTCACTCTCTACGCACTCGCCGTGATCGGCGTACTTCTCGTCGCGGGATACCTCCGCGTGGTCCCGCCCGCATTCGCGGTGTTCCTCGTCGTCGTCGTCGTTGCGGTCATGAGCGCGGCTCGCAAGCGTGAGAACCGAGCGCGCTTCGAGACGCAGCTTCGGCAGTGGTACGCACAGAACGCGAATCCGGGGCAACACTCGGAGACGCCGCCACCGGTGGCGCGCCCGCCGAAGAGTGGGTGGTCGATAGCCGGAACGGTGCTCGCCGCGATCGCCGCAGTCGGCGGGCTGGCGATCCTCGCCATGGTCATCGTGCTCTTCGTTGCCTTGTCCACGGGCAACTTCAAGCTCGGCAACAAGTGAGGCTGCGATGCATCGACTCCGCTTGATCGTCCTGCTCGCCCGGCCTGCGGTCGTGATCCTCGTCGGGATGTTCGCCGCCGTGGGGCTCGCGCAGGCCGGCCGTCCCAACGACGGTGTCCTGCTCGCGAAGGCACTCACCGCAGTGGTCGCATCATTGCTGTTCGCCGTCGCGGTCAACGACCTCGCCGACGAACGCATCGACCGCGTGAACCTTCCCACCGACACACGCCGCCCGCTCGTCGCCGGAACCGGCACCCGCGCGGAGATGATCATCGTCGCGAGCGTCTCCGCGGTGCTCGCGCTCGGTGCGAGCACCGCGTTGCATTGGCCCGCGCCGCTCATCGTCGCCGGCGGGCTCGCCTTCACGGCCGCGTACTCGCTGCGACCGGTTCGCATCGCCGACCGGGGTGTCATCGCCCCGATGCTGTTGCCCGCGGGCTACGTGGCGGTGCCGTATCTCCTCGGGATCTTCGCCGTGCGCGGCTCCGTCGACCGCACCGACGTCCTCTTGCTCGCGGGCCTGTACGCGGGGTTCATCGGCCGCATCGTGCTGAAGGACTTCCGCGACGTGCGGGGTGACGCCCTGTTCGGGAAGCGCACCTTCCTCGTGCGCCACGGGCGCCGGGCGACGTGCCGATTGAGCGCGGCGTTCCTCGTCCTCGGTGTCTCGATGCTGCCGTTCGTGCGCCAGCCCTCGGTCGCGCTCGTCGCCTCGTACACCGTTTACCTCGCCGTCACGCTCGGATTGCTGTGGGCGCTGGCCCGGTCGACGAGTGCGTTCCGCGATTCCTCGCTCATCGCCGCGATCGCCATCCTCGGCCGCGGCATGCTGGTGACCCTCTACGCGCACTTCGCCATGCTCGCGGCCCATTGGTCGCTCGCCGCGGCCTCGGCCATGATCGGCGCGCTCACGGTCGTCGTCACCGGCGCGGCGTTCGACGTGCTCCGCACCGGCCCGGTCACCGACGCCTTCGTACCCCCGGCGCTGGCCGCGGAAGGTGTGCTGAACAACGACCTCTCCTCCCGTTCGAAGTAGAGCCGTTGTCGAGCGGCTCAGATCGCTCGTATCCGATTGTTCCGAGGGTTGTGTTCGACCTCGGCCAGGCCCAGCACTTCGAGGACGGGAGGCACGTAGTTGCCGAAGCGTCCGCGCAGGCCTTTCTTGAAGCCGTACCAGCCGCCGACGGGGTTGTCGGGCGAGCGTCCCCACGCTTCGACCGTTCCCGCGGCAGCGGTCTTTTGCTCGTCGGCGTTGCCGAGCGGCATCCAGTCGCCGTAGTCCGTCAACATGGCGTGCAGGTCCTCGATGCACGACAGGTGGTACCGCAGCTGCGTCTTGCCGACCTGTACCACCAGGGCCGGCGGGTCGGCATCAGGATCGCGGTAGGCCTCGAACGCGCTGTTCCCGGGCGGAGTGGTCAACTGCCACGGGTCGCTCGGCGTTCCGGTGCCTGCAACATCGTCGGTCGTCATGCCCTTACCGTGCCACGGTGAACCTGACATCTACTGTCATGTTTCTCGTAGGCTTTTCCGATGCGGGCGGCGCGGGTCCTCGAGATGCTCCTCGTACTGCAGCGCAACGGCCGCATGACCGCGCCGCAACTCGCCGAGACGCTCGAAGTCTCCGAACGCACCATCCTGCGCGACGTCGAAGCGCTCAGCGAGGCCGGCGTCCCGATCTTCACCGCCCGCGGGGCCGGCGGCGGGATCGAACTGATGGACGGGTTCCAAACCCACCTGACCGGCCTCACCACCGACGAGGCCCGCTGCTTGTTCCTCGTCGGCCAGCCGAAGGTCGCGCACCGGCTCGGGCTCGCCGCCCCCACGCGCACCGCCCGCAACAAACTTCTCAACGCGATCGCGCCCGCGCTCGCCCTCGAAGCCGACCGCCACTCCAGCTGGTTTCTCCACGACCCCGACCCGCCGAGCGGCAACCGCATACCCCACGGCGAACTCCGACGCCTGGCCCGCGCCATCCACCAACGGCGCGAGATCGAGCTCACCCTCGCTCACCAGCCGACCGTCACCGTCCGACCCCTCGGTCTCGTACTCAGAGCCGGGTCATGGCACCTGATCGTCTCCGAAGGCTCCGCCGGCGCGGTCGCCTGTATCGACGAGCTTCGAGCAACCCGGCTCACCAACCGGCACTTCACCCCGCCCGCGGACTTCGACCTCGCCCGGGCCTGGAAGACCCACACCACCCGACCCACATGACACCGGCGCTCAGATCCGAGGCGCTCAGATCCGAGACGCTCAGATCCGAGACGCTCAGTCGCCGGGTTCCGCCGCGTCCGCGTCGATGCGCGCGCACGCGCGGTAGTACGCCATCTCGAGTGCCGACGCGCGCGGCCATCCGGCGTAGTACGCGAAGTGCAGCACGAGCTCCTGGAACTCCTCGCGCGAGATGTCGCCGCTCGCGAGCGCGGCGTAGACGTGCTGTTGGATGGGTTCGTCGACCGCGGCGGTGCCGACGCACGCGAGCGTGACCAGGCGGCGGTCGCGGCGCGAGAGCCCGGGGCGGTTCCAGAGCTCACCGAAGACCGAGTCCACGACGCCGTGCGCGAGGTACGGGGTGGCCGGCGGCGGCGCGTCCGACACCATGACCTCGCGGTAGCGGCGCCGGCCGGTCTCGGTGCGCGCCTCGGCGAGCGCCCGGCTCACGCGCTCGTACTCGTCGTCCGGCACTGCTGCCTCCCGTGGGTTCTCGTCATGGGTGGGTCACCGCTCATGGCCGGTGGTTCATCGCGGCGAGGAGGCCACCGTCGACGCGGACGTCGCACCCCGAGAGGAACGACGCCCGGTC
>DATCCI010000259.1:0-2208 GCA_036511415.1 Acidimicrobiia bacterium | reverse complement strand
CGCACGCGCGAGGTCGGGGTCGGACCGTTCGAGCGCCGCCACGTCGCGACCGTCGGCGCCGTACCGCTCGCCGAGATTCTTCGGGATGTCGGACGCATCCCAGCCGTCGGCGCCGTGCAGCGCGATCCGTCTCGTGCGACTACGGCCGCCGCGGCCCAGCATCTCGGCTACCTCGTCGACGGCGTCGGCCGCCATGCGGCGGTAGGTCGTGAGCTTGCCGCCGTTGACGGTGACGACCCCGCTCGGCGAGGTGTGCACGGCGTGGCGGCGGGAGAGGTCGGCGGTGCGTTCGCTCCTGGCCGCGGCCACGAGCGGGCGGAGCCCGGCCCAGGTGCCGAGGATGTCGGCTTCGGTGATCTTGGTGGTCGACGCCGCGTTGATGGCCCGCAAGAGGTATTCGACGTCGTCGGCGGTGATCTGCGGGTCGTCGATCGGACCGTCGTAGTCGGTGTCGGTCGTGCCGATGTACGTGAAGCGGTGTGGTCCGCCTTCGCCGCCCCACGGCACCACGAACACCGAGCGCCGGTCCTTCGCCACCGGGATGACGACCGCGATCTCGTTTCGCACCAGCGACCACGGAACCGTGATGTGTATCCCCTTCGCGGGACGGATGGTCGTGGTGTGCGCGACGTCGTCGAGCGCGCGGATGTCGTCCGACCAGACCCCCGTCGCGTTGACGATCGTGCGGGCCCGGATCTCGATCTCGTCACCGTCGACGCGGACGCGCGCGCCGCTGATCTTGCCGGCGGGATCCTTCGACAGGCCGACGAGGGTCGCGTAGTTGACGACTGCTGCGCCGAACGCGGCCGCGGTCTTCGCCACGGTGAGCGTGAGTCGTGCGTCGTCGGCTTGGGCGTCGTAGTAGATGTACGACGCCGCGATGTTGTCGGCCGGGAGCGTCGGCATGTAGCGCAACGCCTCCTCCTTGCTGACTCGCTTGTGCAGCTTGCCGATCCGCAACCCACCGGTGAGGTCGTACATCCACATCGTCGTGCCCAGCAGCCGCGCGAGGCGGCGAGGCAGCAAGCCGTCCCTGGTGAACACCGGCAAGAGGAACGGGAGCACGCGCACGAGGTGGGGCGCTGTCTTGCGCAGGATCTGGCGCTCGGCGAGCGCCTCGTAGACGAGCCCGATCTCCTTTTGCTGCAGGTACCGGATACCGCCGTGCACCAGTTTCGACGACTTGGAAGACGTGCCCGACGCGAGATCTCCCTTGTCGACCAGTGCGGTGCGAAGGCCGCGCGTCGCGGCGTCGAGCGCGACGCCGGTACCGGTGATCCCGCCGCCGACGACGAGAACGTCGAACGCTTCGTCGGCCAGTCGCTGTATGCCCTCGGCGCGTTCGAACGTCACCGGACCAGGCTAGTTGGCCCTCGGGTCAGATCACTTGGCCGGGAGAGTCGTCGTCGCGCACCACAGGAAGTCCTTGTGCGGCCCACGCCTTCATGCCGCCGGCCATATTGACCGAGTCGAACCCCCATTGCACGAGCTGGGCCGTCGCCTTGGCCGATCGGCCACCCGAGCGGCACACGCACACGATGCGGCGGTTGATCGGGATCTGGAAACGGGCCGACTCGAGGTCGCCGAGCGCCACCCACTGCGCGCCGGGCGCGTGTCCGGCCGCCCACTCGTCGGCCTCGCGCACGTCGAGGAGCACCGTGTGCTCGCGTCCGGCGCTCGCGTCGGTGACGTCCACCTCCTGGATGCGTTGTCCCTGCCACATGCTCACGAGATTGCCTCCTCCGCGACGCGCCGCAGGAGCTTGTAGTCGGCCTTGCCCGCGGGCGAACGCTGCAGCGAATCGACGCTCACGAACTGTTTCGGCACTTTGTATCCGGCGAGGGTCGTGTGGCAGTGCGCGGCGAGATCGGATGCGCCGAACGTCGCGCCGGTCGGTTGTACGAGCGCGACCACCATCTCGCCCCAGCGGGTGTCCGGTACGCCGACGACGACACAGTCGAAGACGTCCGGATGCGACCGGAGCGCGAGCTCGACCTCTTCGGGATAGACCTTCTCGCCACCGGTGTTGATGCACGCCGAGCCGCGACCGAGGAGTCGGATCGTTCCGTCGGCGTCGACGGTGGCGTAGTCGCCGGGGATCGAGTAGCGCCGGCCCTCGACGGTTCGGAACGTCTCCGCCGTCTTGTCCGGGTCCTTGTAGTAGCCGAGCGGGATGGCGCCGCCGACGCCGAGCATGCCGATCAGACC
>DATCCI010000258.1:0-7506 GCA_036511415.1 Acidimicrobiia bacterium | reverse complement strand
CCGCGGTCGTGGGGCGAGGGGTCGCCCACGGGAGCCGGGACGTCGGCCAGCCGGCGACCGGCGAACCGGCGCGCGAAGCGGGCGCTGGCGTCGGCGACGTCGTCTTCGGAGACGTCGTCGTCGAACGCCACGACCTCCTTTTCGACCGAGCCGTTCGAGAGCACGACCACCGCGAGCACGACGCGGGATTGCAACTGCACGAGGTTCGCCGCGCGCACCATCACCGCCTGCAGCTCCGGTCCGACCACGACGGCCGCGTGAGACGTCACGCCGGCGAGCAGCTGGCTCGTCTGGGCGAGCAGCTGGTCCATCGCGAAGGTCGCGCTGCTGAAGAACTCGACGATGCGGCGCCGCTCGATGGCCGGAAGCTGACCGGCGCCGGCGAGGTGATCGACGTAGTAGCGGTACCCGCGGTCGGTCGGCACCCGGCCCGCGGAAGGGTGCGGCTGGGCGATGTAGCCCTCACGTTCCAGCAGCGACATCTCGTTGCGGACCGTGGCGGCCGAGACCCCCAGGCCGGTCATGCTCGTCACCGTCTGCGAGCCCACGGGCTGCGCGGTGTCGACGTATTGCTCGACGATCGCGCGCAGCACCGCCGCCTTGCGTTCGTCAAGCTCGGTCATCTGGGTACCCCTCGCCGCGTTAGCACTCAATCGTACCGAGTGCCAGAGTCGTACCGAGTGCCAGAGTCGTACCGAGTGCCGGAGAGGCCGCATGATCCGGTGCCCGCCCGGGGCCCCGCGCCGCCGCACCGGCGAGGAGGAGGCGGGCGGTCAGGTCCGAAGCGAGCAGGCGGCCCCGGCGGGTCAAGACGATCCGCTCGCCTTCCCGCTCCACAAGACCCTGCCCGGCGAGATCCGACACGACGCGAGCGGCCGGGTCGCCGCCGGCCACCGCCGCGCCCCGCCGGGTCCGAAGCGCGAGCGAGAAAGCCTCTTCGGCGCGCGTCTCGGGGTCGAGGACCTCCGAGCCGGAGGTCGCGGACGTCGCCGCGGCGATCGCGGCGATGTACCGCTCGGGCGTGCGCACGTTCCACCACCTGCTCCCGTCGGTATGGCCGTGCGCGGCACAGCCGATCCCGACGTACTCGCCGCCGGTCCAGTACAGCTCGTTGTGCCGGCATTCCTCGCCCGGCCGGGCCCAGTTCGACACTTCGTACCAGTCCAGACCGGCCGCCGCGAACACGGCGTCGGCGCGCAGGTAGGCGTCGGCCTGGAGATCGTCGTCGGGCGCCGGTGCACCCGCGGCAACCTGGCGACCGAGCGCCGTCGCGGGCTCCACGGTGAGCGCGTACGCGCTCACGTGGTCGACGCCGAGCGCGAGCGCGCCGTCGAGCGAGCGCCGCCAGTCGTCGGACGACTCTCCCGGCGTGCCGTAGATCAGATCGACGCTGAGACGCTCGAATCCCGCGGCGCGCGCGAGTGCGACGGCGCGTCGCACGTTGACGGGATCGTGCGTACGCCCGAGCGCGGCGAGGACGTGCGGCACCATCGACTGCACGCCGAAGCTCAGCCGGTCCACGCCGGCGCGCCGGTAGGCGTCGAGCTTGGCGGCGTCGACGCTGTCGGGGTTGCACTCGACGGTCACCTCGGCGTCGGCGCCGCGCTCGATGGTGTCGAGGATCCGCGCGAGCTGGTCGCCCGCGAGCAATGACGGCGTACCACCCCCGAAGAAGACGCTGGTCGCGACGGGCATGCCCGACTCTCGCCGGCGAGAGATGTCGGTTGTGCAAGCGGCGACGTAGGCATCGATCAGATGGTCGCGATCCGTCCACGTCGCAAAGTCGCAGTAGTCACAACGCGACGCGCAGAACGGGATGTGGACGTAAACACCGAATGGGACGCCGGCGGGCACGCACCATCGTCGCGCGACGGGGCGCGCCTCGAGGTCACGTCAGAGTGGCACTGGCGTACGGCGCCCGTGACGGCTGCGCGACGCCCGGAGCGCGCTCGACGGTGATCGCGAGCCCGTGGACGTCCGGTGACGTCCGGAACGCGGCCGCGCTCGGATCGGCGCCGAGCACGCCCGCCGAGATCGCGACCGTCCGGCCGGCGGTCCCGGTGAGCGCCCACAGCTGGTAGGTGTGCGCGGCATCGAGTGGTGCGAGGCCGTCGCTCTTCAGGTAGCCGCTCCCGTCGGGCAGGAGGACGACCCGGGCGACCTCGGCACCGTGCGCCGGCACCAACGCGACCTGCCGGGCGCCGTCGACATGGCCGGCGCGTACGAAGGCCGCGGCCGCGTCCTTCTCGCCCGTTCCGCGTGCGTCGTCGAGCCGGCGGTGCAACGAGATCACCTGCGCGGCCAGCACGACTGCTGCTACCGCGGCCGCGGCCACGGCCCACGACATCCAGCGCGGGCCGCGGCCGCGGCGAGCCCGGCGCGTCGCGAGCTCGTCACGCCCCGCCGCGTCTTGCGAATCATCCGGTGCGACCACATCGGCCTCGATCGCGCTCGCGATGCGGTCCCAGAGCCCGGGGGGTGCGGACGTGTCGTCGACGGGCGCCAGCGCGAGCGACGCCGCGCTCTCGCGCAGTTCGTCGACCTCGTCGCGCGCCCGGGCATTGCGCTCGACGTAGGCCTCGACCCTGGTTCGCTCGTCGGCGTCGAGCGCGTCGAGCGCGTACGCGCCGAGCATCGCGTCGAGCTCGGGATCGTTCGGCGCAGGCATGTTCATTCCGTCACCCCCGCGTCGATCAACGCGGCGCGGAGCCGCAGCAGCCCGGAACGGATCCGGCTCTTCACAGTTCCCTCCGGGAGCTCGAGCAACACCGCGACCTCGCGATAGGTGTGCCCGCCGAAGTACGCGAGCTCGATCGCCCCGCGTTCGCCCTCGGAGAGATCGGCGAGCGCCCGGCGAACCGCCTCACCCTCGCTGAGCTCCGCTACCGCGCGCTCCAGATCGATGTCGACGGTAGGGCTGCGGAACGCCTCCCGCTGCTCGCGCGCCCGGCGTGCGGTCTCCGCCCGCAAGAGGTCGACCGACCGGCCGTGCACCTGCGCGAACAAGAAGGAGCGCATCGAGCCTCGGTTCGCGTCGAAACGCTCGGGCCGGCGCCACAAGCGCAGGAACACCTCTTGCACGACCTCCTCGGCGAGCACGCGATCGGCCAGGACCCGCCGCGCGAGTGCGAAGCACGGGCCCGCGTGCCGGGAGTAGAGCTCACCCAGGGCCAGCCGGTCGCCGAGTGCCGTGACATGCGCCAGGTCACCATCGGTCGCCGCGCGTCGTTGCGCGTCGGACATCGTGGCCGGCCCGCGGGCCCCGCTTCGCATACGTTGAGTTCGGAGCGAATCATCGGCGTGGATGAAATAGGTTCGCGCTCGTGGCACTCGCAAGCACGCTCACCCCGGCCGACCGCCTGCGCGCGCTCGTCGCCGAGCGCGGCCCGGCGGGTGCGTCTGCGGGCGACTGGAACACGCGTCTCGCGCGTTCCGGTTTGGTGGCACCGCATTGGCCGGGGCCCTGGGGGCTTGGGGCGAGTCCGGCGGAACAGCTCGAGCTCGACGAGGTCATGCGCGAGCTGTCGGTCAAACGTCCCCTCAACCCGATCGGCATCGGTTGGGCCGGTCCGACGCTGCTCGTCGCGGGTACGGATGCGCAAAGAGAGAGGTGGCTGCCGGGGCTGCTCGACGGCTCGCAGATCTGGTGCCAGCTGTTCAGTGAACCGGGAGCAGGCAGCGATCTGTCTTCGCTCACCACCCGTGCCGTCCGCGACGGCGACGAGTACGTCGTCAACGGTCAGAAGGTCTGGACGACGCTCGCCCATGTCGCGCAATGGGGCATCCTGCTCGCGCGCACCGATCCCGACGCCGAAGCGCACCGCGGCATCACCTATTTCGTCGTCGACATGCGCGCACCCGGCATCGAGGTCAGACCGATCGTGCAGATGACCGGCACCCACGAGTTCAACGAAGTGTTCTTCACCGACGTGCGCGTGCCGGCGGCGAATGTGGTCGGCGAGGAGCACGACGGCTGGCGGCTCGCGAAGGTCACGCTCGGCAACGAGCGCGTCTCGCTTTCCGGCGAGGGCGCACTGTGGGGTCGGGGACCTACCGCCAACGACGTGCTGCAACTCGTGCGCGATCACGGTGGCACTGGCGACGTGCTGTTGCGGCAGCGGCTCGCTCGTCTGTACGTCGAGTCGGAGGTACTTCGCCTCATCCGCCTGCGCACCGTTTCCGCGCGGGTGCGCGGGCTCGAGCCGGGTCCCGAAGCCTCGGTCCGCAAGGCGCTCTCCGACGAGCACGGACAACATGTCATGGAGACGGCGATGGAGCTCGCGGGCGCGTACGGCCTGTGTGCCGATCGCGGCCCCTACGGGGAACCCGACCGCGTGGGCTGGCAGTACGGCTACATGTACGCGCGTGCGTTGACGATCGGCGGCGGGACGAGCGAGGTGCAGCGCAACATCCTCGGCGAAAAGGTCCTCGGTCTCCCGCGTGAACCGTGAGCCGGCGCGCCTCGTTCCGGCGTTGCTCGACTGGCTCGTGCTCGCCGACCCCGAACCCGGGGACGGCTGGGCGCCCGAGCCCCCACTCGCCGAGCTGCAGTGCAGTCCCGACCTCGTCGCCCGGCTCGCCGAGATCGCCCGACCGATCGGCGGCGTCCGGCGGCGTTTCGTCGCCGGCTGCCCCGTGATCCAGCATCCCCGCGGCCGGCCGATCGCGGCCGCGGCCGGCGCGTCGTGGCTCGCGGTCCGTAGCGGGATGCCCGCCGGCGCGTTGCGGACCGGCCGCCCCCGAACGCCGCGCCTCGATACCGACTGGGTGGAGGTCGACCCGTGGGCGGCGGACGCCGCGTTCGCGCGCACCGTCGACCTGTTATGCGCTCACGTCGCGCGCGCCTACGCGCGGGCGGAGGCCGACGCATGAGCCTCGGGTGGATGCCGTGGAACATCGCGGTCGAGGCCGGCGCAGTCGTGGGGACGGCCGGCATCGCGGCGCGCGTGTCGCGCCGACGCCTGTTCACGCGGGTCGCGCCGTTCACGATCGAGCTCGCGATCGTGCTGGTGCTGTACGCGTTGTGGCGCGTCGTGGGCACGATCTCGATCGTGAAAGTGGACGGCGCGATCGACGCGGGCCAGCGGATCTGGGACCTCGAACGCGCGCTGCACCTGCCCAACGAGCACGGTCTGCAGCATCTCTTCCTCAAGAGCTCACCGCTGATCCAGGCCTGCAATGTGTTCTACGCGACGGTGCACATCCCGTCTATGGGCATCTTCTTGGTGTGGCTCTGGTTCCGCCACCGCGACCACTACCCCACCGTCCGTAACGTCGTCGCGCTCACGACCCTCTGGTGCCTGGCGATCCAGCTCATCCCGGTCGCACCTCCCCGCCTGGTTCCGGACCTGCACGTCGCCGACACGCCCGCGCTCTTCGGCCAGACCGTCTACCCCGCGTTCGGCAAATCGGGTCCGGCCCAGCTCTCAGCGATGCCGTCGGTACACGTCGCATGGGCGGCGATCATCGGTGTGACCATTGTGGTCGCGTCGACGAGCCGGTGGCGCTGGATCGCGCTCGCGCACCCCGTCGTCACGATGATCGTGGTCGTCGTGACCGGGAATCACTACTGGCTCGACGGGGTGATCGGCGTGATGGTCGCGGCCGTCGCGTTGGAGTTCGAGCGCGTCGTGCGCGCCGCGATCATCCGCCGCCGGTCGCCGGTCCCATCACCCTCTCGTGCAGCTGCTGGGTCAGCTCGTGGATCGACCGGGTGAGGTCGGTGTTCTCCTTGAGCATCGCCTCCTCCTCCGCGTAGTCGTGGTCGGCCTTGGCCTGTTGAAACGCGGCTTGGCGGTTCTGGCCGATCATGACGAAGGTGGAGAGAAAGATCGCCTCCAGCGAGACCACGAGCGTGAGCGTCGGCCACGGGCTCTTCTCGAACACGAGCATCCACACCGCGAACAACGCCACGTGGATGTACACGAAGCGCATCGAGCCCGCGAACGCGGTGATCGCGTCGGCCACGCGCAGCTGTATGTCCGAAGCGCGCTTCTCGACCTGTTTCAGTACGACCGGGCTGTGGGGGACGTTCGGGTCGAGCTTGGGCATCACGTCAGCCTCCGATATTTCGGATGGTTCCCGATCGGTCAGTCTGACTGCTCAATGCAGGTAATCGGCGGCTTTGGCGCCGGGAGGCGCTCGGCGGGCGGCCCTCAGGGCCCGAGCAGCTCCGCGAGATCGACGCCCGGGGGCATCGCGATCATGCCCTTGTCGACGAAACTGCGCATGATCGTCGACCACGTCGCCCGCCGACCGAGCAGTTCCTGCAAGGCCGCCCGGCCCTCGTCGAGCCGCCCGTCGAAGAACAACGATCCCGCGCGGACGAAGAGGATGTTCTCGTCGTTCGGAAGCAACGCGGCGGCCGCGCCGATCTCCCGAGAGACGGCCGCGTTGTCGCCCGCGCCGATGGCGTCGACCGCTCGAAAGTAGTGGTCGAACGCGTCGGACGCGCGCAACAGCCGGGCGAGCTCGTCGAGCGGTTGCTCGTGCGCATCGACGCGCACATCTACGAGCACGCCGTCGGTCGCATCGTCGCGCCGCTCACCGTCGACGACGAGCAGCGCCGCCGACATCCGGCCCCGCGCGTCGCCTCCCGCCTCCTCGCCCGCGACGAGCGCGGCGAGTAACCGCTCGGGCAGGCGACCGGGTGCCGATTCGTACGCGCCGGCCATCGCCGGCCACACGTCGGGACTTGCCATCATGTTGGCCTGGACCGCGAAGCCGGACCCGAGCTGATCGCCGGCATGTTCGACACAGAGCGCGCCCGTGAACGCGGCGGTCGAGCCGGTCGCGTCGACGACCCCCACCTGTCGCATCGCGGCGGCGTCATCGGCGTTGCGAGCAGTCGCGAGCGCCTGCTCGGCCGTCCGGCCGTCGGCCATCGCCTCGAGGCAACGCCACCCGTACGCGCGCTCGCTGAACGCCTGTGTAGCGACCGCGCCGACACCGGCGCGTGCCCACGGCACGATCGCGCCGACGGCGAACATGCATGTCTGCACGCCGACACCGAGCGCGCCCGTTTCCGGATCACGCGCAACAATCGAATACGTCATACCGGCGGGTATAGCCAGGGCCCTTCGGCGATGCAAGACCGGCCCGCAGCGAGCGCTACTCGTCGAGACGAAGCGCGGCGACGAATGCCTCTTGCGGCACCTCGACGCGACCAATCTGCTTCATCTTCTTCTTGCCTTCCTTCTGGCGCTCGAGCAGCTTGCGCTTGCGCGTGATGTCGCCGCCGTAGCACTTCGCGAGCACGTCCTTGCGCTTGGCCTTGACCGTCTCGCGGGCGATGATGCGACCGCCGATCGCAGCCTGGATGGGAACGTCGAAGAGCTGGCGCGGGATGAGCTCGCGCAGCTTCGATGTCATCTTCTTCCCGTACTCGTACGCCTTGTCGCGATGCACGATCGCGGAGAACGCGTCGACCGGAGTCGCGTTCAACAGCACGTCGACCTTCGCGAGATTGGAGCGGCGGTATCCGACGGGCTCGTAATCGAGGCTCGC
>DATCCI010000257.1:0-8316 GCA_036511415.1 Acidimicrobiia bacterium | reverse complement strand
TCGCGCCGAAGAAAAGCGTGTGGCTGATGCCCATTCCGGGCCAGCCCCGGTGCCACTGGTACGGCTTCGACGCGCCGTAGTGGTGGCCGTTGTAGTTGAAGCCGTACACCCAGAACTTGGCGAGGAAGTCGGGGGTGAAGTCGCCGAAGAAGATCGCGAACCAGCTGATCTGGCCGACCATCTTCTTCGGGAGGTGCGCCTCGACCGCGTAGACCTCGAATTGGTGCGCGGCCCAACTCATTCCGGATCTTTGGCCGGATCCCTGGCGGGACCCCGGCGGGGTCGTATCGGCTGGCGGCGCACGAGCTTGACGAGCGCGGGCAGACCCCAGACCCACGCGACGAGCCAGAACGGTCCGACGATCCAGTCGAGCAACCACTTGTTGTAGATCGACAGCGTGATGTAGGTGACCGCGGCCGACGCGTACAAGAGGAAGTCGACGTACTTCGCCGACCGGCCCGATGTCGATGGGTCGGTCGTCGATTGCACGGGTATCGCGGGCACGGGTGTCGATGGGCCGGGCGCCGAAGGTGTCCCGGAGTTCGAGGGCGCCCCGGACGCCGGTGGCGGCGCGGGGCGCGACGGCTCGCTCATCGCGGGCCAACCGTAGTGCGTGCAGACGCTTCGCTCCTCCGGCCGGGCGGTCGGGTAGCGTCGGGCGCGATGAGCGACTACCTCCCGATCCTGGTGATGGCCGGGCTCGTCGTCGCGTTCGTCATGTTCTCGTTCATGGCGTCGCAGCTGCTCGCGCCCCAGCGTCCGAATTCGGCCAAGCAGGCTCCGTACGAATGCGGAATCGTGCCCGAGCAGGAGCCCGCCGAGCGCTTTCCCGTCAAGTTCTATCTCGTGGCGATGAGCTTCATCGTTCTCGACGTCGAGATCGTGTTCCTCTACCCGTTCGCGGTCGTGTTCCGCGGGCTCGGTGCGTTCGGCCTGTTCGCAATGGCCACCTTCGTTCTCGCGTTGCTCGTTCCCTTCGCGTACCTGTTGTCGGTCGGCGCGCTCGAATGGGGGCCGCTGCGCGACGTGCTCCAGCGATTGCCCGGCCCGCTGCTGCGCACCGACGCGGCGATGTACGACCCGAACCAAGGCGATGCCGGCGACGCGGCCCGGCCCGACGTCGAGGCGGCCTGATGGGTCTCGATCAAGTTCCGCACAATTTCGTCACCGCGCGTCTCGAAGACGTCGTTCGCTGGGGCCGGCGCAACTCGGTGTTCCCCGCGACGTTCGGTCTCGCGTGTTGCGCGCTCGAGATGATGGCCACGGGCGCCGCGCACTACGACCTCGCCCGGTTCGGGATGGAGGTGTTTCGCGCGAGCCCGCGTCAAGCCGATCTCATGATCGTTGCCGGGCGCGTCTCGCAGAAGATGGCACCGGTGCTGCGCCAGGTGTACGACCAGATGGTCGAGCCGAAGTGGGTCATCTCGATGGGCGTCTGCGCCAGCAGCGGCGGCATGTTCAACAACTACGCGATCGTCCAGGGCGTCGATCAGATCGTTCCGGTCGACGTGTACGTACCGGGCTGCCCGCCCGGACCCGAGACGTTGATGCACGGCATCCTGACGCTGCACGAGCAGATTCGCACGGGTGAGCTGCTGCTCCGGCGGGAGGCGTCGCCGACCGGCGGTGCGGGGATCGATCTCGGTCGCGAGCCCGTCGGGCTCTCGACCTCCTGACCACGACTCGAGCAAGGCGACGCGGATGGCGGACGACACGGCTCGTGAAGAAGATCACGAGCCTGCGGTGAGCGGCGGGCCGGCGCCCGGGCCCGTATCCGACGAGGTCGCGGCCGCGATCGTCGCGCGCTTCGACGGATCGGTGTTCGTCGAGAGCCACGGCCAACCGGTCGTCTACGTCGACCGGTCGGTCATCGCCGACGTGGCGTTGATGTTGCGCGACGAGGAGCAGTTCACGATGCTCATCGACACGGTGGTCGTCGACCATCTCCTCGACGGGTCGCGTGTGCGCGTCGACGGCATCGCGGCCGAGCGGTTCGAAGTCGTCGTCAACTTCTTGTCGCACCCGCGCAATCGCCGGATCCGTATCGTTTGCGAGGTGCCCGCCGCCGATCCCACGGTCCCTTCGCTCACGCCTGTATACCCGGGTGCCAACTTCCCCGAACGCGAGTCGTACGACCTCTTCGGCATCGTCTTCGCCGGTCATCCCGACCTCACGCGCATCCTCATGCCCGACGATTGGCACGGTCACCCCCTGCGCAAGGACGATGCGGCGGCACGAGTTCCCGTGACCTTCAAGGGAGACCCGAGTCCGCGATGACCTCCGACGACGCCTTCTGGACCAAGGAAGAGGCGCGCCTCGAGCGGCAGACCGACGAGGGCGCGCAACAGCTGCGGCCGACGACGCGCGAGATGGTGATCGCGGGCGGCGGCATGTGGCCGCAGGACGATCTCGGCGACACGATGATCATCAACATGGGTCCGCAGCACCCGTCGACGCACGGCGTGCTGCGGCTCATGATGGAGCTCGACGGCGAGGACGTGCTGCAGATCAAGCCGGTCATCGGTTACCTCCACACCGGCATGGAGAAGACGGGTGAAGAGCTGACGTACGTGCAAGGCACGACGAACGTCACGCGCATGGACTACGCGTCGAACTTCGCGAACGAGCTCGTGTACTCGATGGCGGTCGAGCGGCTGCTCGACGTCGAGGTGCCGGAGCGCGCGGTGTGGATCCGCATGATGATGTGCGAGCTGTCGCGTATGGCGTCGCACCTCCTGTTCCAGGCGACGAACGGCATGGACATGGGCGCGGTGTCGATGCTGCTCTACGGGTGGCGCGAGCGCGAAGAGGTCTTGCGGATCTTCGAGTACGTCACGGGCCTGCGGATGAACTGCAACTACATCCGTCCCGGTGGGGTCGCGGCCGACCTGCCCGACGGCTGGCAGGACCGCATCCTCGACGTCTGCGACACCGTCGTCGCCGGCGTCGCCGACTACGACGAGATGCTCTCGACGAACCCGATCTGGCTCGAGCGCACCGTCGGCCTCGGTGTCATCACCACCGAGGAATGCCTGGCGCTCGGGATCACCGGACCGATCCTGCGCTCGACGGGTTTCGCCTGGGACCTGCGCAAGGCGCAGCCGCAGCTGCCCTACGACGAGGTGGAGTTCGACACGATCTATACGACGAACGGTGACGTCTACGACCGTTATCGGATCCGGCTGTACGAGATCCTCGAATCGGCGAAGATCGTGCGCCAGTGCGTGGAGAAGATGCCGGACGGCGACTACCGGGTGCAGGACAAGAAGCTCACGCCGCCGCCGCGGGCGCGCATCGACGAGTCGATGGAGGCGCTCATCCACCATTTCAAGCTGTTCACCGAGGGCTTCAAAGTCCCGGCCGGCGAGACGTACGTCGCGGTCGAGTCGCCTCGGGGTGAGATCGGTTGCTACATGGTGAGCGACGGATCGAGCAAGCCCGTGCGCATGCACATACGCGGACCGTCGTTCTACAACCTGCAGTCGATCGGGCCGATGGGCTCCGACAGCCTGGTCGCCGATGCCGTCGCGATCGTGTCGAGCATCGATCCGATTCTGGGCGAGGTGGATCGGTGAGCTTCTTCGACGAGACGAACCTGGCGAACGCGAAGGAGATACTGGCGCGCTACCCGCGGGCGAAGTCGGCGATCCTGCCGCTCGCCCATCTCGCGCAGGACCAGAACGGCTGGCTGTCGCCCGAGGCGATGGAACAGATCGCGGAGCTCACCGGTACGACGGCGGCCGACGTGCTCGGCACCTGCTCGTTCTACACGATGCTCAAGCGGCGCCCGTGCGGGAAGCTCGTCGTGTCCGTCTGCACCAACGTCACCTGCCTGGTCACCGGCGGGCCCGAAGTCCTCGACCACCTCGCGGCGCGCTATGCGTCGGAGCCCGAGATCACGGTCGAAGAGGTCGAGTGCCTCGCGGCGTGCGACGGCGCGCCCGCGCTGCAGGTGAACTACGAATTCCACGAGCGCATGTCGCCGAGCTCGGCGGTGGAGATCGTCGAGGGCTACAGGTCGGGGGCGCGCAAGGCGCGCACGGTTTCGGGAGCGACCCTTGCCTGAGGCCGGCTCCGTGCCCAAAGCGTCGGAGACCCGGATCGTCACCAAACGACTGCGCGATCGCCCGGACGACTCGTGGACGATCGACGCCGCGCTCGCGTCGGGCGCGTACGGCGTGCTGCGCGCGGTGCTCGCGAAGGGCGACGCCGCCGACGTGCAAGAGCAAGTGAAGCTGTCGGGCCTGCGCGGGCGCGGCGGTGCCGGCTTTCCGACCGCGCAGAAGTGGTCGTTCCTGCCGCCCGACTCCTTCCCGCGCTATCTCGTGGTGAATGCCGACGAAGGCGAGCCGTCGACGTTCAAGGACCGGATGCTGCTCGAGCGCGATCCGCACCAGCTCGTCGAGGGCATCGCCATCGCTTCGTACTCGGTCCGGTGCAACGTGGCCTACGTGTACGTCCGGGGCGAGTTCGCGCTCGGCTACGAACGACTGGCGCGTGCGATCGCCGACGCGCGGGCGTCGGGCTTCCTCGGCCGCGACATCCTCGGTTCCGGGTTCGACTGCGACATCGTCTTGCACCGCGGTGCGGGCGCCTACATCTGCGGTGAGGAGACGGCGTTGCTCGAATCGCTCGAGGGCGAGCGGGGGATGCCGCGGATCCGGCCGCCGTTCCCGGCGATCGAGGGGCTGTACGCGAAGCCCACAGTCGTGAACAACGTCGAGACGCTGTCGACCGTGCCCCACATCATGCAGATGGGCGGCGCAGAGTACGCGAAGCTCGGCGTCAACCGTTCCACCGGCACGCGTATCTTCTCGGTCTCCGGCCACGTGAACCAGCCGGGCAACTACGAGGTCGAGCTCGGCATGACGTTCCGCGACCTGCTGTACGGGCTCGCGGGCGGCGTACGCGAGAACCGCAAGATCAAGTTCTTCATCCCGGGCGGCGCGTCGTCGCAGTGGCTCACGGGGAGCGACGAGCACCTCGACGCGCCGCTCGACATGGACTACGTGCAGCAGACCTTCGGCGTGATGCTCGGTTCCGGGGCGATCATGGTGTTCGACGAGACCGTCGACCCCGTGTTGGTCGCGTGGCGGCTCGCCAAGTTCTTCGCGCACGAGTCGTGTGGCAAGTGCACGCCGTGCCGGGAAGGCACGGGCTGGATCGAGAAGGTGCTCTACCGGATGTCGCACGGCCTCGGACGTCCCGAAGACCTCGATCTCCTCGTCGACGTCGGCGGCAACATCTCTCCCGGTGTGGTGAACGCGCCGTTCGTGCAGACCACGATCTGCCCGCTCGGCCCGTCGGCCGTCAGCTGCATCGCGAGCCTGAACAAGTTCTTCCGCGACGAGGTGCTCGAGCGCCTACGAAACGACGCCGGAGTGCACGCGTGACCACGACCGAACCCGAAGCGACCGAGGTACCCAAGACGACCGTCACCGTGACGGTCGACGGCGTCACCTTCGAAGCCCAGCCGGGCGAGCTCCTGATCAAAGCCGCGCAGGAGCACGGCATCTACATCCCGCGCTTCTGCTGGCACGAACGCATGAAACCGGTCGGCATGTGCCGGATGTGTCTCGTCGAGATCGAAGGTGGCCGCGGCTACCCGCCCGCGTGCACCACACCCGTCACCGACGGCATGGTCGTGCACTCTCGCAGCGATGCGGTGAAGCAGATCCAAGACGGCCTGCTCGAGTTCCTGCTCATCAACCATCCGCTCGACTGCCCGGTGTGCGACCGCGGCGGTGAGTGCCCGCTGCAGGACCAGACCCTCGCGTTCGGCCCGGGCGAGTCGCGTTTCGTCGAGGAGAAGCGTCACTTCCCCAAACCGATCCCGCTCAGCGAGCTCGTGTTGCTCGATCGCGAGCGCTGCATCCAGTGCGCACGTTGTATCCGCTTCGCCGACGAGATCGCGGGCGACACACTGATCGACTTCATCGACCGCGGCGACCGCATGCAGGTCCTGAATTTCGAAGAGCAGCCGTTCGACTCGTACTTCTCCGGGAACACGGTGCAGATCTGCCCGGTCGGTGCGCTGACCGCGAGCCAGTATCGCTTCCGCGCGCGGCCGTGGGATCTGTCGACGGTCGAGACCTCGTGCACGACGTGTTCGGTGCACTGCCGGGGCGCGGTGCAGTCGTCGTCGAATCGCCTGGTGCGGTTGCTCGCCGTCGATTCCGAGCCGGTGAACCACGGCTGGCTCTGCGACAAGGGTCGCTACGGCCTCGAGTGGGTGCACTCCGAGAACCGGCTGCTCGAGCCGCAGATCCGCGACGGTGGTGCCCGGCGCGAGGTGTCGTGGCCCGACGCGCTCGACCGCGCGGCCGACGCGATCGAGAAGGCCAAGGAGCTCCACGGCGCGGGGTCGATCGCCGTCCTCGGCGGCGCGCGCGGCACGAACGAGGACGCCTACGTGTGGTCGGTGCTGGCCAAGGGTGTGATCGGTACCGACCATGTCGACGCCCAGCTCGGTGACGGCCTCCCCGCCGACTTCGTCTTGGGGATGAAGCGGGCCGAGATCGCCGATCTCGACCGCGCGAGCGCGATCGTCGTGCTCGATCAGGACCTGCGCGACGAGGTTCCCGTCCTGTTCTTGCGCATTCGCCGGGCGATCCTCGAGCTCGGGGTGCCGCTCGTCGACCTCGCCCCGGTCGCGCACGGGCTCTCGGCGCACGCGGCCGTCGTCGCCCGCCGGGTTCCGGGCGAGCCCGTCGGCGCGAGCGTGCACGACGAGATCACGCGCGTCGGCGAAGGCCGGCCGGGCCCGGTCGTGGTCGTCGTCGGGCGCGGAAATCTGGCCGCGAGTGCGGATTCGGTGGTGGGAGCGGCGGCCGAGCTCGCTCGCGCGCACGACGTGCTGTTCCTCTCCGCGTTGCGGCGCGGGAACGTGCACGGCGCGCTCGACGCGGGTCTCGCACCCGGGTTCCTGCCCGGGCGCACGACACTCGACGCGGGCCGCGCATGGTTCACCGACTGGTGGGGCGCGGTCCCCGCCGATGCCGGCCTCGACGCCGAGGGCATCCTCCGCGCCGCCGCGGACGGCAAGATCCGTGTGCTCGTCCTCCTCGGCGCCGATCCGGTGAGCGACTTCCCCGATGCCACCATCGCGCGCCGCGCGATCGACGCCGTCGACACGATCATCACGGTCGACGGGTTCGAGTCGGAGTCGACGCAACGGGCCGGTGTGTTCCTCCCGTGCACGCTGTGGGGCGAGAAGGCCGGCACCGTCACCAACCTCGAGGGTCGGGTGCAGCGCGTCGGCCGCAAGGTCGCGCCGGAAGGCACCGCGATGGACGACTGGCGCATCGCGGCGGAGCTCGCACTCCGGCTCGGGCACGACCTCGACCTCGCGACGGTCGACGAGGTCACCGACCAGTTGGCACGGGTCGCACCCGCGTTCGCGGGTATGACGTCGGCAATGGTCAAGAGCGCGCGCGACGGAGTCGTCGTGCCGATGGCCGCTCACCTCGACGAGATCGTGATCCGCACACGCGACCTGTCGATCATGGCCGATGACGGATCGGGAACGTCGTGGGACCCGATCAAGGTCGAGGGCGAGGCAGTCACCAAGGCGGCCGAGGCAATCGAGGCGAGTGCGCCGGTCGACGCGCCCGCCCTGCACGAGTGGGATCGCCGCGCGCCACATCCCGAGGCGCCGGCGCGCGACGCGTACGCTCTGCGCCTCGTGGTTGGTCGCGCGCTGTACGACGATGGTCGCCTGGTCTCGGAGACGCCGCTCCTGCAGCGGCTCGTTCGCGATCTCGAGCTCCGCATCCATCCGAGCGACCTCGCCCGGATCGGCGTCGATTCGGGCGGCCAGGTGAAGGTGACGTCGACGCGCGGCTCGCAGATCGTGGCGGTTCGGTCCGACGTCGGGGTACCGGCCGGCATCGCATGCATGGACTTCTCCGCCGACGCGCTCGGTGCCGCGCTGCTCGTCGATGCCGGTCAGCCGGTGGTCGACCTCCGGGTGGAGAGCCTGCGGTGAATCAGCTGCTCGCGCTCGATCCGCTGCTGCGGGGCTCGATCTCGTGGTCGGTCTTCGCGGTCGTGATCATCAAGGTCGTCGCCGCGTTCGTCATCCTGCTCGTCGCGGTGCTGCTCTACATCTGGGCGATGCGCAAGGTCATCGCCGACATGCAGAACCGCATCGGCCCCAACCGAGCCGGCCCGTACGGGGTCCTGCAGACGCTGGCCGACGGGATCAAGCTGTTCTTCAAGGAGCAGTCGATCCCCGACTCGGCCGACCGGCCCGTGTTCCGGCTCGCCCCGTACCTCTCGATCATGCCCGCGTTCTTGATGTTCTGCGTGGTGCCG
>DATCCI010000256.1:0-8479 GCA_036511415.1 Acidimicrobiia bacterium | reverse complement strand
ACAAGGCATTGGCGCGCGCTTCGATCGCCGGGCTGCGCACGCCCGCCGGTGTGGCGATCACGACATCGCCGCTCGCGCCGGACTGCGTCGGAAAGCGACCGGCCAGGAGGTCGACGGCGCGCTGAGAGTCGCTCGCGGGGAGCCGGAAGCTCATCGACGACTTGCCGCCGACCGTGGAGCTCGCGACCTGGCTGCCGAGGAGCAACAAGATCCAGAATGCGAGCACGACGCGCCGACGTCGGTAGCACCAATGCGCCAGACGATGCAGCACGGAGTGCTCCTTGTAACGGGGGGGTGGGGGGTACAGGAGGTGATCGACGCTAGGTAGATTCATTGATTGTGTCAAGTAATGATCTCGTATACGATCGCCGGGTGGTCGTCCAAGCGGGGCAATCCGCGCGAGGTACGAAACTCGTCGAGCTCTTAGTCGTCCTGTTCGACCAGTTCCGTGAGCACGCCCGCACGTGCATGGCGGAGTTCGACCTCTCGATCCCGCAGGCGGCGGCGCTCCTGCGCCTCGATGCGCCGCTGTCGCAGCGCGAGCTCGCCGACTGCTTGAAGTACGACGCGTCGAACATCACGTCCATCGTCGACATCCTCGAGCGGCGCGGCCTCGTGGAACGCCAGGTCGATCCCTCCGATCGGCGCGTCCGGCGACTGATGGTGACCGCGGAAGGCACTCGGGTGCTCGCCCGCCTGCGGGAGTGCCTGCTCGGACAGGCGACGCTCGTCGACGGGCTCGATGACGACGAGCGCGCCCAACTCGAGGCCCTCCTCACCAAAGCGGTAGGTGACCGAACGACGAGCGGTTGGGTCGAGATGTTCCGCGGCCGACCCTGATTCGATCATGTGCCCGGACGGTCCGTCGCTCACGGCTCTCGGCGTCGCGATCGCTCGGTCGGTGCTCGAGCGGCCGTCGAGTCCCACCGGCGATCCCGAGGCCGAGGCGCGCCTTGCCGCGGCGCTCGGTGCCGGCCCGGTCGATGCGGGCTCGCGACCGCGGGGCGAGTTCTTCGACTACATCGCAATCCGGACGCGGTTCTTCGACGACGCCGTCCTGCGGGCGATCGCCGACGGGGTGCGTCAGATCGTGATCCTCGGCGCGGGCTACGACGCGCGCGCACTCCGGTTCCGCACGCCCGGTGTCACCTTCTTCGAGGTCGACTATCCGCCGACCCAAGCCGACAAGCAGGAGCGCTTGGTCGCGATCGGTGCGTCGATCGAGGGCATCGTGTTCGTCGCGGCCGACTTCACCGAGCCGGGGCTCCCGAGCGCGCTCGCCGCCAGTGGCCACGATCGTCTCGAGCGATCGTTGTTCATATGCGAAGGCGTCCTGCGTTACCTCCCCGAGCACTGGTTCCGTGAGCTGTTGCGGGCGGCCGCCGAGCAGAGCGCGACCGACAGTGAGCTCGTCGTGACCATCTCGACGCGAGCGCCCGACGCCGACGAGGCGGCTCGGCGCGCCCGGGCCGAGCACGAACGCCGGCTGGCCGCGTCCGGAGAGCCCGTGCTGACCGTGCCCGATCGCGACGTGGCGTTGCGATGGCTCGCCGAAGCCGGTTGGTCGCGGCAGCAGGTCGACGAGGGTGCGGCGCTCGCACCGGGCTCCCGAAGCGGCCGATTACTGGTCCGCGCCCGACGCTGACGGGTGCCGGGAACCGGAGTTAAGGGAGGTGGCGCGCCGGTCGATCCAAACTGAATGGCCCGCCCGGAACTTCGCCTCCCGCCCGAGAGCGACGATCTGCACGCGCCGTGCGGTCGCGTCGACGGCGGCGCCATCGGCGCGGCGGTGCTCGCGTCGGCATCGGACATGGTCGTCATCACGGACGGCGACGGGAGACTCCGCTACGCCAATGCGGCGACGCGGACCGTCCTCGGGTTCGAACCGTCGGAGCTGGTCGGCTCGAGCGTGTTCGACTACATCCATCCCGAAGAGGTCGATGATGCCGTCGACTCGCTCGCGTCCACCGTCGCTCGCGGCGAGCTGCACGCGGAGCCGCTCGAGCTTCGGGTGCGAGCGACAGACGGAACGTGGCGTTGTCTGGAGGTCGTCTCGACCAACCTTCTCGATGATCCGAACGTTTCCGGCATGGTCTTCTCCTGCCGTGATCTCTCGTACCGGCGTCAGGCCGAGCGTCGGTTCCGCTTGATGTTCGAACAGTCTCCCGTCGCGCAGGCGTTGGTCGCGCCGGGCCGCACCGGGGTCGTCGCGAACGCGGCATTCGGACGCTTGTTCGGTGCGTCACGCGAGGCGCTGCTCGAAACCGCGCCCGAGATACTCGTACATCCGGACGACCGTCTCCGCGTGTCGGAGGACCGTGCCCTGCTCGAGGCGGGCGAGATGCCCAAGCTCTCGACCGAGCGGCGCTATCTCCGGGCCGACGGCGAGGTGTTCGTGGGTCGCAGCGCCGCGTCCGTCCTGCGCAATCTCGATGGCAGCTTCGAGTATCTGTTCGTCACGCTCGACGATGTCACCTTGCAGGTACGAAATTCCGAAGCGCTCGCCCGCAGCGAGGCGCGCGCTCGCGCGCTGATCGACAACTCGCCCGACATCGTCGCCGTCCTCTACCCGGACGGCGATTGGGAAGCGAGCGACCAGGGAACGCGGCTGTTGGGCTACCCGAAGGGGTTCGATCCTCCCGGAGGCGTGTTCTCGCTGATCCACCCCGACGACGTCGCCGACGCGTCCGCGGCGCTCGCCGAGGTGCTGGCCGGCACTCGCGCACCGAACTCGCCGATCGAGCTGCGGCTCCGAGCCGCGGACGGCGCGTACCGGCAGTTCGAATGCGTGGGCCAAGATCTCGGCGACGAAACCCACATTCGCGGGGTCGTGATCACCGCACGCGATGTCACCGAGCGCAAGCTCACCGAGGCCCGGCTCCGAGCCGCCGAGGAACGCTTCACCATCGCGTTCGAGCACGCGCCGATCGCCGTGTCCATCATCGATCTCGAGGGCCGCGTCGTCGACATCAACGCCGCCGGTTGCGAGATGCTCGGCTACGAACGCGCCGAGCTCATCGGCACGCCCGCCGAGTTGACCGTTCACCCCGACGATCGCGCCCGCGCGATCCAGCTCACGACCGCGCAACTCGACGGAAGCAGCACTCCGGCCGAGTTCCGGCTCCTGTGCCGCGACGGCCGGGTTGTCCCGGCACTCTCGCATGCTTCGCTCGTCGTCCCGACCGATCAGAATCAGCAGCCCTACGTCATCTCCTTGCAGTCCGACATCTCGGATCGGAAACGGCTGGAGGAGGAGCTCGAGCGTCGTGCCTCCCACGACGCGCTCACCGGGCTGCGCAACCGGCCGTCGCTCACCCAACACCTCGATTACGCCCTGCGTCGCCGCCACCGCCCGCGCGTCGCCGCCATGTTCATCGATCTCGACGACTTCAAAGCCGTGAACGACGCCTACGGTCATGACGCCGGTGACGACGTGCTCGTGCACGTCGCCGACCGGATCACCGAAACGCTGCGCGCGGGAGATGTCGCGGCACGCCTCGGCGGGGACGAGTTCGTCGTGGTCTGCGACCTCGACGGGGGCGGCGCCCAGGCGCTCGACATCGCCGAACGACTCCGCGCCGCGATCGCCGCACCCCACGAGACCGCGACGAGCCCAAGCCGACGCGACATCACCGCCAGCATCGGTGTCGCGATCTCCGAGCCCGGTGACGACTCGGCCTCGCTGCTCCGGCGCGCCGACGCCGCCGCGTACCTCGCCAAACGGGGCGGAAAGGCCCGCGTCGAGCTCGTCGCGAGCGCCGGCGAGCAGACGCCGCGACTCCCCGCGCCGCACTGAGCAGAACTTCGGCGAGGCGGTGCCTCCACGGCCGACTCAGTCTCGGCGGGTCGAGCCCGGCCAGCCTTCCTCGAACAGCTCGATCGGGTCGCGGAGGTCGAGCATGCCGAGGTAGCCGCCGCCGCGCTCGATCGCATCGTGCACGGCGTAACCCAACACTTCCTGGCACGGTCGCGGCAACCGGCAGGCCAGCTCCGGCGGCACGGCCAGATAGTTGTTCTCCTCGGTGCGCAACCAACCCAACGTGTACGACAGGTGCACCCCGCGGCGCGGCTCCGACCCGGAGTGCGCGCCGCCGCCGTGGAACGTCGATCCGAGATACACGATCGCCGAGCCGGCCGGCATCTCCGCGGCGACCGCCTCGTCGTTGGTCGGGTAGCGGCCGGCCTCCCACCGGTGGCTTCCGGGAATGACGCGGGTCGCGCCGTTGTCGGCCGTGAAGTCGACCAGCGCGATGACCGAGGCCACCTGCAGCTCGGGCTTGGGTTCGGGCACCAGGTTCCACACGATCTCGTCCTGATGCCAGAACTGCGCGGCGGCGCCCGGCAGGCGCTCGAGCAGGTGCGCCAGATTGAGCTGGTAGCGGGCGCAGGACGGTCCGAGGACGGTGTCGCACAGAGCCATGAGGAGTGGATGGATCATGACCTCGGTCGCGAAGGTGGGCGACTTGCCCGCAAGTCCGGAGACGTGACGCGTCTGGGCGTGGAACAGCTGGACGCCCGGGTTCAGATGACGCATGTCCGGGTCGGCCCGGTCGACGTACGGCTGGACCTCCGCGTTGATCGCGCGGACGACATCGCTCGACACCAGTTCGTGGACGATGACCGCGCCGTCCTGCGCGAGTGCCGCCGCGACCTGCTCGGCCGGCGCGTCGGCGTCGACCATTTGCAGCTGACCGGCGCGAGCTCGTGACATCTGTCTCTCTGGACTCAGGTGGACTTCGCGCCGGGGCCGGGTGCCACCGTGCGTGCGAGGATTCCGAGCGTGGCTCGCAGTGCGCCCTCCGATATGACCGGGAAGATCCCGGCCTCTCTCCACACGGGGTCGATGGACGACCAGTCGTAGTACGACGTGACCAGCGTCCCGTCGTCGACGGGTTCGAGGGTGTAGCCGTAGGTGTGGCCGATCGGCGGGCGGAGCTGGCCGAGGATCGTCCACGCGATCTCGCGGTCGGCCGCGAAGGTCGTGATGGTCACCGTCACGTCGTAGCGCCCCATCGGGTAGTCGTTCAGGGCCTCGCGATCCATGTGCACGACGAAGGTCTCGCCCACAGCCGCCACGGGCGCGCCCGTGGCGGCCATCAGCATCCCGGAGCTGTCGATCGCCACGTGACCGTGCGGATCGCACAACAGCCGGAAGATCGTGGCCGGGTCTGCTGCGATGGTCCGCCGGACCTCCAGTCGCTCAGTCGTCATAGCGGCATCCTGTCACCCGGGCGCGAGGTGACGGTACGGTGCGTCCGCGAACAGCCCCGTTGCCCACGAATGCCCGCGGGCCGACTCGACCGGAGACGCCGTGACGAAGACCGTGATGATCACCGGTGCAGGGTCCGGATTCGGGAAGGGCGCCAGTCTGGCGCTGGCGGCGCGGGGTCACCACGTCATCGCCACCACCGAGACCGAGGACCAGGCGGCCGCGCTTCGCGTCGAGGCACCTCAGCTCACGGTCGAAAAGCTCGACATCACCTCGACCGACGTCGCCAAGGCCGCCGACTGGGACATCGACGTGCTGATCAACAACGCCGGCGCGGGCCAGACGGGACCGATGGCCGATGTGCCCTTGGATCGCGTGCGGCGCCTCTTCGAGGTGAACGTGTTCGGCACGCTCGCGGTCACGCAGCGCGTGCTGGTGCGCATGGTGGCCAAAGGGGCAGGACGCGTCATCATCGTGTCGTCGATCGCCGGGGTGATGTCGGGGCCGTCGTTCGGTCCCTATTCGATGACCAAGCACGCGTTGGAGGCGATGGGCAAGGCCATGCGAGCTGAGTTGGCTCCGCAAGGCATCGACGTGACGTTGCTGAACCCGGGCCCGTATCTGACCGGGTTCAACGACCGCATGGCGGACTCGATGTGGGAGTGGTTCGGCGACGGGTCACTCAACGCGCCCGCGACGCCCATGTTCCAGATGATGCGTGATTTCGTCACGAACGGCCAGATGGATCCGGCCGAGGTCGTCACCCGAATGGTCGAGCTGACCGAAGCCGACACGACGAGCGAGAACAACTTCGTACCGCCCGAGATCCTCGCCCAGGTGGCGGCGCAACTCGGCGCGTAGGGACGCGCGCGCTCGTATCAGCACGCGGGGTCGCATCAGGACGAGTCGAGTTCGACGAGACCGACCTCCAGCGCATACTCGACCAGCTCCGCTCGTGTCCGCCGCCCGAGCTTTCGGCGGAGTTGGGCGCGATGCGATTCAGCCGTGCGGAGGCTCACGCCGCAATGCCTGGCGACTTCGACGTTGGTGTAGCCGAGCGCGAGGTACCGCAGAACATGCTCCTCCTGGGGCGTCAACCCCGCCCCGGTGTCTCTGGCCCGATGCAACCGCGCGAGCGCGACGCTCAACGAGGGTTGCAGATACGTCTTGCCGCCGGCGACGGCGCGTATCCCCGTGAGCAGATCGTCGGGGTCGGCGGTCTCCAACAGGTAGCCGTTCGCACCTTCGGCGAGCACGGACTGCACGTCGGCGAGATGTCCGATCGGCGTGAAGACCAGTATCGAGCTCGCTCGGAAGCGGTCTCGCAGCCGGCGGATCACCTCGCCGCGGTCGGCGTCCGGCAAGTCGATGTCGGTGACGATGACATCGGGTGTGACATCGAGCCCCATCGCGTCGCGAACGGTTGCCGCTTGTGCCACCACGACAAGATCGGACTCGTTGTCGATCAGCGCGCACAGGCCCGCTCGGACCACCGAGCGAGCGTCGACGAGCATGACCTCGACGACTGGATGTGACCGACATTCGGGCGTTTGCGGATCCTCCAGGTCTCGCCGGATCATTCAGTCGGCGGAGCCGCCGACGGGCGCCCGGCGAGGAGATCGGCGCTCGTCATTTCGACGCGGTGGCGGGACGGACGTGGATCGTCTCGACGTCCTTCTCGGGCAGAACCTCGACCTCGACCGGGATACCGGCGTCCAGCTCGGCTTCGGTCACCGTGCAGTCCAGCGGCATGGCGTAGTCGGAGCTGTCGAGCATGTCGATTGTCGCTTGGCGAATCTCCGCGACCAGCTCTGGAGTGAGGTTCTCCAGGATCTTGCGGATCGGGTCGGTCAGATCGCCTTTGAGACCGAGCGCGTCCACCATCTGGATGAGGGGGGTGCCATCGGCGTGCATCTTGCGAACGCGGTCGCGGAACGTCGGGTCGGCGAGCGAGGCGTTCACCGCGACGACGATTGCAATGCCCGGTTCCCGGGGTATCGGAACACCCGGGCGTGCCGGTTTGTTCTCGGGCACTGTCGTCTCCTTCGCCGTCGGATCGGTGCAGGTCGGTGGCCCAATGATCTAGGCGCGGGTAGTAAACGCTCCGTAAACTCCCGCATGCGACGCTTCGACGTTGGACGTTGAATGTGCGTTTCGCCCGAGTTGCAGGCGGGGGAGCGATGGAGCTGCGAGTCCTCGGTCCAATCGAGGTTCGACACGACGGCTCGCCCGTCCTCCTCCGCGGCGCGAAGCAGCGCGAGCTGCTCGCCCTGCTCGCGATCCGTGCCAACCACCCGGTCGGCGCCGAGCAGCTGATCGACGAGCTCTGGGAGGGCGATCCACCGCCGAGCGCTTCGACCGCGCTGCGCGTTCACATCAACCATTTGCGTCAGATTCTCGAGCTGGATCGGAGCCCGCATTCCCCGAGCGCGCGCTTGCCCGCGGGACCGCACGGCTATCTCCTGCGCGTCGAGCCCGACGAGCTCGACGCGCAGCGCTTCGAACGGCTCGTAGCGTTCGCCCGAGATGCGAACGCCAACGGTGACCCTGCGTGTGCGGTACCTCACCTAACGGATGCCTTCGACTTGTGGCGGGGACAGGCATACGCGGATGCACGTGATCTCAGTGCCGCACGTTCGGAGGTCGCGCGGCTCGAAGAGCTGCGCGCGGTCGCGTTCGAGGAACTTGCGGACGCGCGCCTGGCCCTGGTCGAGCACCCGCTCGTCGTCGATGTTCTGACCGCGGCCGTGCGCGAGTTCCCGCTGCGGGAACGCTTGACCGGCCAGCTGATGCTGGCGCTGTATCGATGCGGACGCCAAGCGGAAGCGCTGCGTGCATTTTCCGAGATTGCGGATCGCCTCGATCGCCAACTCGGCGTGGTGCCGTCGCCTGAATTGCGCAGGCTCGAGGAAGACATCCTGATGCAACGCTCGACCCTGCAGATCGACCGACCTCGGCCTACGCATCCGGCCCGCGCGCTACGGCGTTCTTCGACGGTCCGCTTCATCGGACGACGGGCCGAGATCGGTCAGCTCATGGATCTCTTGGCGGTCGCGAAGGCAGGTGACCGCGCGGCCGCGTTTGTTCGGGGCACTGCCGGGATCGGAAAGACGACGCTGATCGAGGAGTTCGCGTCGCGTTGTGGGCTCGCCGGCGCGGATGTGCTCGTCGGTCGCTGTACCGCCGAGCAGCCCGATGGCTACCAGGCCGTCGCCGACGTCGTCCGAAGGGTGGTCGAGCGCCTCGACGACGCGGCGCGGGCGACGATTC
>DATCCI010000255.1:0-7221 GCA_036511415.1 Acidimicrobiia bacterium | reverse complement strand
AACGGCGCGCATCTCGCGCAGCGCGCCGAAACACTCGTCGAGCTCGCGCTCGACGACGCGTAGCCGATTCTGGTCGACTGCGGAGAGGCCGAAGCTGCTTCCCGAGCGAGTGAAAAGCGTGGTGCGCTCGGACGCGAGTCGGGCGACGTTGCGCTCGAGGCTGCCGCGATCGACGTTCATACACCGACTCCTTGTTCCCGTTGCTTACGAGGAATGCAGCAGTCGGGGTGCGACTCGAGCACCGCTGCGCGGAGAGACCGAGAAGATCCCGGAAGAAGGTTTCCGGAAGTGCACGCGCGTACGCGCGGATTCCTGTTCATCTTACTCGACTCGCTCAATGCCGCGAACGCGCAACGCGATGGGTCGCGCGCCGCGGTCGAGGCGTTCGTTCGGAGCTCGACTCGCTCGAGTCGGTCTCGGGCATCCGATCCGCGGTGATGCGGTACAGACGCCGGCCGTCGACGGCGCCGTAGTACACGTCGCCGGTTCGGTGCGCCAAGGTTTCGCCCGTCTCGGCCGCCACGAGCCAACCATGCGATTCGTGAGCCCAGAGAAGGTCGTCGCCGGCGCGAAAGAAATCGCGCCGACCGGGCGCGTACGCGAACAGCTCGTCGTCATCGGCCGTGTAGAGATACCGCATCTGGCGTCTACCACTCCCCTTTTCCCGCAACTCACCCGCGGTAGCAAGAGTGACGGTCCCGACCGCCACACACCCTCATCGTAGCACTCGAATACCGGAATCTGATTGCTAGCATCGCCGCCGTGGCGCAGTGGAGCTTCCTCACGAACCATGCCCGGGCGCTGCTCTGCATCGCGCACGATCCCGGCCTGCGGTTGCGTGACATGGCCGACGCTCTGGGCATCACCGAGCGAAGCGCCTACGCAATCATCGCCGACCTGACCCGGGCCGGGTACGTGCTGAAGGAACGCGACGGCCGCCGCAACCGATACTCCATCCAGCGCCACATGCCCCTTCCCGACTCGACCGGTCGCGAGCGCACCGTCGGCGAGGTGCTCAACCTGCTCGTGCCGACGAGATCACGTCCCGGAACAACGCCGGCGGGCACCCGGGCGCGGGTGGCGGCGACCGCGAAGGCGAAGACCGCGGCCGGACGAAGGGGCTGACGCACGAGCCGGCTGAGGTCGGGCGTGAGAGGCATAGACTCAACCCGGCTTCTTCGCCGGGCAAATGGTTCGCCGACCGAGGCTCAGATCGGTCGTGCATACATGGATGGCGTGCTCGCCCTCGCGTCGTCCGACGCCATTCCCGGAGTTGTCGAGCGGCCGATGCTGATCGCCTGCCCGTCCGGTGATCGCTCGGCGGCTTCATCGTTGTCGAAGGTGCGCGTCCTCAAGGCCGTCGGCCGGCGCTCGCTTCCCTCGCTGATCGAGGCCACGGTAATTCCCGCGGTCCTCTTCTACGTGTTCTTCACCACTCTCGGTCCTACGCCCGCGATGCTCGCCGTCCTCTCGTGGTCGTACGGAGCGGTGCTGCGGCGCTTCATCAGCGGGCACGGGATCCCGGGGATCCTCCAGCTCGCGGTCGTCGGGCTCACGGTGCGCACGATCGTCGGGATCCTGAGCGGCACGTTCATGTACTTCTTGCAACCCGTCGCCACCACACTCGCGCTTGCGCTCGTGTTCTTCGGATCCTTGATGTTCGGTCGCCCGATGATCGCCCGCATGGCATCCGACTTCTGCCCGCTCGCGCCCGAGATCGCCGGACGACCCGGAGTCGTCCACTTGTTCAGCGGTCTCACGCTGTTGTGGGCCGGCGTGCATCTCTTGAGTGCCGCGACCACCTTCACCTTGCTCGTGAGCCTGTCGACACCGATGTTCCTCGCGGTGAGGAGCTTCGTCAGCCTTGCGATCACCATCAGCGCCATCGTGCTCACCGTCTCCTGGTCGATCAGGACCGCGCGCGCCGAAGACCTCGTGTTCGCGCGCGTCGCCGTCTAGCCGTCCAGCCCGTCCAGCCCCTCACGGCCGGCGCGCGGCGACGACTGCGCACTCATACGCGCCAAGATGTCCTTCGATGGTCGTCGCGATATCGAACTGATTCGCCCGGCCGAGCGCGGCCCGATGGAGCTCACGGCGTGCGGACGGATCGCGCAGGAGCGCTTCGATCTCGCCGGCCAACGCGTCGACGTCGCCGGGTGCGAAGAGACGCGCGGCGTCCGCCACCAGCTCGACGTGCGCCGGGATGGCGGTTGCGACAACCGGACGTCCGCGCGCCAGCGCCTCGAGCACGGCGAGTCCGAAGCCCTCGTAGATCGAGCCGCTCAGGACGACTTCGGCTCGTCGGTACAACAGGTCGAGCTCGGCGTCCGACACGCGCCCGAGGACGACGACGCCCGGTCGCGCGAGCGCGCTCGCGGCGTCGTTGGCGAGCCAGCCCGATGCACCGGCAACGACCAGCGTGAGCTCGGGACGGCGCGCCCGCACGAGCTCGAAGGCGGCCACGAGCGTGGCATGGTCTTTGCGCGGCTCCACCGTCCCGACGACCAGGAGATAGGGACCGCGCACTCCCCGCCGCCGAAGCTGACGGCACGTGTCGGCCGACGCCATCCGGTCGGGCGCGCGGACGGCGAGCGGAACACAGTGAATCCGGTCTCGGTCGAAACCTTCGAGCACGAGCTCGTCGCGTGTGAACGCGGATGGCACGATGACGGCGGCGGCCTCGCGGCGCGCGATGTCGAGACCTCTTTCGTGGAAGCGCACCCCGTGCGGGGTGAACGCCTCCGGGTGACGGAGGAACGCGATGTCGTTGACCGTGACGACGAGCGGCGCGGAACTCGGCGGTATCGCGAGACTCGGTGCGTGGCACACGTCGACGTCGAGGTCGATGTGTGGCCGTCGATACCGGTGCCAGAGCTCGTATCTCCAACGAGGTGCGCCCGGACCGAGACTCCGGAACTCGACGGCACTGCCGAGCCGCGCGTCGAAGGTCCGGCGGGCGCGACGCGGACACGAGGAGAACGCGACGACATCGACGTGCTTCGGGAGCTCGTCACACAGCATCTCCGTGACCCGGCCGATTCCGCCGGGGATCTTCTGCGCGAGCTGGCCGACGTGGACGCCGATCCGCAGGCGTGACGTCCGGGTCGCCTTCGTCGTTCGTTGCACGATGTCATGACGCTTCAGAGTCGTCGCTGGATCCCGCGTCAGACGATGCGGGTCGCGAACACGGCCAACCGGTGATCGTGCGTGCCGTTCCGGAAGGTTCCCGCACATGTGACGAGGGTCAGGTGGGAGAGGCCGTCGGTCGAGCGTTGCGGCATGGTGCCCGCGACGGGACCGACACCGTAGATCTGGGTCAGGACACCGCTCTGGGTCGCTTGCTCGAGCGAGAACGACTTCGAACCGGTGACCGCGAATCGAACGTCGAGTCCGCTGCGGGTGTCGTGAACCACGATCAGGTCACCCGGACGCAGACGGTCGATGTGGCCGAACACAGCCTGGGTGCCGCGCGGGCCGTCGATGTGACCCGCGATCAGCGCGGTGCTGATCACGCCGGGAACCGCGCTGCCCCGATACCAGAAGGCTTCCTGCCACACCGGATCGTCGACCGGACCCTCCGGCGCGTCCATCACGTCGCCCGGGGTGACACCGACTCCCAGCACGGACGCGTCGACGTTCAGCGCCGGGATCCGCAGAAGCAGCGGCACCGGCACGGGGCCCGACCGCACGTCGAGCCCGGCCGCGAACAGGGTGGCGGGAACGGGCGGGTCGGGTCGCGGCGCTCCCCGACGGGGCGAGCTGGATCGCACGGTCGCCGGTCGTTCGGCGGCGCGCGCCGGAGGGGGCCGGTGCGGCTGCGGGCCCACAAGCGTCGCGACGAGCGCCGTGGTCAGGATCAAGGAGGCGCCGAGAACGACGCCACCCACGACGAGTCGCCGCTTCGACGGCCCGTCGCGGCCTAGCGCGACGCACCCCGGCCGTGCAGCCGGCGGCGGACGATCACACCCGTTGCCGCGGCGCCGGCGACGCCGACCGCAAGCACTGCCGGCCACGGGAAGTCCCGCGTCGGCAAAGGTGCGACACCCGTGCGGGGCGGTCCGACGATGCCCACGGTGAGGCCGAGGGTCGTCGTCGTCGCGCCGTTCCCCGAGGTCGAGGTCGTGACACCGCCGGGCGCGGTAGACGGGGTGACACCACCGGGCAACGTCGAGCCCGGTGCAACCGTGGTCGAGGTCGGCGCGACGGTTGTCGTCGGTGCGGGAAGACTCGCCGCGCAGGTCGGCGCGGTGAAGTGGTCGTTGATCAATGTCACCGAGCCGTTCCGGGCGAGCGCACGGCCGTGCACCGCCACGTCGTCCTGCATGCTGATCGTGGTCAGGGCGAGAATGTTCCCGGCGAAGGTCGAGCCGCTTCCCAGTGTCGCGGAGCTTCCGACCTGCCAGTAGACGTTGCACTCCTGGGCGCCGTTGATCAAGCGGACGACGCTGCTCGATCCGGTGATGAGCGTGGAGTCGGTCTGGAAGATGAAGACCGAGTTCGGATTGCCGGCCCCGTCGAGCGTCAACGTTCCGGTCAGACCCAGCTGGAGCTTCGGCGCGGTCGTCGCGGCGTACACCCCGCCCTGCAGGGTCTGGCCCGACAGATCCGTGCCGGTGACCCCGGTGAGCGTGCCTCGGTTGTGGGTGTCGTTGTACGCGGCGGTGAGGTCGAGCTGCGCCTGCGCCGCACCCGGGTTGTCGAGCACTCCCGGCGTCAGAACCTGCCCGGGCGGAAACCCGGTGACCGCGGTCGTCGGCCCGGGTGAGACCCCGAGATTCTCGTGCATCGTGGTGAGCCCGGAGTTGGAGACGCCGAGCCCACCGAGGGCGGAGTAGTTGGCCGCCGCCCCCATCGGAACGTTCGGGACGATGGCTGCGCCCGCGGTGTTCGCGAACGCGAGGAGGAGCGCGCTCCCGAGTGCGAGCGCGGTCAGGGTCAGCCCGCTTCTGCGGGCCAATGCGACATGACGGGTCATCCGAGAGCTCGATTCGTACGGGCAAGCATTGCCACCAGCACCGCCGCCGGCGGGGGTTGGCCCGTGTACGTACGAACTGTTGGCCAGGTCTGCAGTGCGGCCCCGACCGTGGGCCGGGGATCATCGGGAGCCGGCAATGCGTCAGGTGTTACCGGTACCTACTTGTCTTATCGGCACCGCAGCCGCGGAACCGGAGCGACTTGTGCGGCGGCGCCGAGTTTGTCTCCGCTACTGCGCCAGCTCTTTGTCGAATGCGGCGATCTCGTCGTCGAAGACCCGGTGAAGCGCGCGCTTGTCCGAGTCGTCGAGCCACGTCGCGTCGACGCCGTTGCGCACGAGCTGTTTGGCGATTTCGGGCGGATACTCGTTCTCGCCGACGAAGTCGACGTATTCCTTGCCGATGTCGGTGTGGAACATCGTCGGGTCGTCGGAGTTGAGGTGCACCAGCAGACCGGCTCTCATCATCTCGTTGATCGGGTGCGTGGTCAGATCACGCCAGCCGTACACCACCGCGGTCGAGGTGGGACAGCACGTGAAATGGATCGCGTCGTCTCGGCAACGCTCGACGACGGCGGCATCGGCGAGAATGTGGTAGCCGTGGTCGATGCGTTCGCAGCCGAGCAGGTCGAGACACGTCGATATGTTGGCGGGCGGCCCGTCTTCGGCGGAATGACTCGTGAGGTGCAGCCCCGCCTCGCCCGCGAGGCGGAAGCTCTCGAAGAACTTCTCGGGCGGATCGGGCGCCTCGGCCGCGTCCATGCCGAGGCCGATGAGCTCGTCGCGCCGATTCGCGATCACCTCCTCGGTCATCTGCAGAGCCATCGCCGGCGGGTCCTGCCGGTAGACGTCGGCGATCAAACGGCAGCGGACACCGAAGTCGTGCTCGGCGGCGCGGCAGCCGTCGATCAGCCCGTCGATGATCGTCGACATCGCGACACCGCGCGTCGTGTGCAACGTCGGGTTGAAGAACATCTCCCGGTACTTCAGGTTGCCCAGCTTCACGCCGTCCTCGAGCGACTCATAGGCGATCCGCGCGAAGTCGTCTCGATCGATCACCGTGGAGTTGACGAGCCGGAAGATGTCGAGGAACTCGTAGATCGTCTCGTAGTCGTAGATACGGTCGACATCCGAGGTCGGCAGCGCGACGTCGTGCTCGCGGGCGAGGTCGGCGACCGTCTGCGGCCGCAAGGTTCCCTCGACGTGACAGTGCAGCTCGACCTTCGGCAGTCGGCGCAGGTATTCGGCGTAATCCATCAAGAGCTCCTCATGCTCTCGAGGGCGAAGTGCACTCGACGACCAATGAAATCACGCGAGCTAGCGTCCTCTCCGTTTCTACAAGATCTCAACGTGAGATCCGTTGCATTCGCGTGAAATCGGCCCCAGGCTCGACCCCGATGCGATCAGCAGTCCCAGAGCTCCTCGTCAATCCCGGCCGGCGGCGCGACGTGATCGCGCCTCGCCCCGAGCTCCCGTCCGCGCAGTTCCACCGGCGGTTCCCCGGGTATGCGCCGACCCGGGTCGTCGACGCGCCCGCCCTCGCGCGCGAGCTCGGCCTGGCCGCGGTGTCCGTGAAAGACGAGTCGCACCGGCTCGGGCTGCCCTCCTTCAAGATCCTCGGTGCGTCGTGGGCGGTCTACCGCCTGCTGGTCGGCCGGCTCGGTCGCGAGCCCGAGTGGCGAGACCTCGACGACCTGCGTGTCGCGTTCGCGCCGCTCGGGAGGCTCACGCTGGTTGCCGCGACCGACGGGAACCACGGTCGCGCGGTGGCGCACATGGCCCGACTGCTCGGGTACTCAGCGCGCATCCTCGTTCCGGCCGGAACCGCGGCGGCGCGCATCGACGCGATCGCGGGCGAAGGCGCGTCGGTCACGGTCGTCGACGGGACGTACGACGACGCGGTTCGCGCGGCGTCGAGATGTGCGGCCGAAGCTGTTCTCGTCGTGTCGGACACCTCGTGGGACGGGTACACGGAGGTGCCGCGCACGGTGATCGACGGCTACGCGACGATCTTCGCCGAGATCGACGAGCAGCTCGCCGCCGCACCGCCCGAGGTCGTCGTCGTGCCGATGGGCGTCGGCGCGCTCGCCGCCGCGACGGCGCAGCACTTCGCGGCGCGAGCGACGATCGTCGTGGTCGAACCGCGCACGGCTGCGTGCGGGCTGCGTTCGGCCGCCGCCGGCCGCTGCGTCGACGTGCCCGGACCGCACACCTCGATCATGGCCGGCTTGAACTGCGGCACGGTCTCG
>DATCCI010000254.1:0-3188 GCA_036511415.1 Acidimicrobiia bacterium | reverse complement strand
GACGACCCATAGATCCCGCAGCGACTAGCCACCTTGGCTCGGGAGGTGGAACGTGTTCTACTCTGCCTCGGGTCGCCGCCCAGTCGGAGGGAGCCCGGCAAATGGGATTCTGGAAGCACGCGCAGGACGATCCGGGTTACGTCGCGATCGTCGACCCGGACGGTACCGAGCATTTGGCCGGCGACGTCCTGGCTCGGGCGAACCAGCTCGCGCACGCGCTCCGCGCCCTCGGGTTGCGCAAGGGCGACGCGGTCGCGGCAGTGCTCCCGAACGGCGCACACCCCTTCACCGTCTACCTGGCCGCGCTGCAAACGGGCCTCTACTACGTCCCGATCAACTACCGCCTGAGCGCGCCCGAGATCGCGTACATCCTCCGGGACTCCGAAGCGAAGGCGTTCGTGAGCCACGAGCGGTTTGCCGCGCTGGTCGCCGCCGCGGCCGACGAGGCCGACATCCCGGCCGGGTCCCGGCTCGCCCACGGCCCGATCCCGGGCTTCCGCCCGTTCGGCGAGGTGGTCGACGCGCAACCCACCTCGCTGCCCGACGACCGCTCCACCGGCGCGGCGATGCACTACACGTCGGGAACGACGGGCAAGCCCAAGGGTGTGAAGCGCGCGCTGGCCGACATCGAGCCCGACGTCAGCGCCGAGCTCTTCACGTTCTTGTTGCAGCTGTTCGGCATCATGCCGGGCCACGACGAAGTCCACCTGAGTACCTCGCCGAACTACCACACGGCCGTCACCACGTTCGCGGGCAACGCGCTGCACATGAAGCACACCGTCGTCTGCATGGACAGGTGGGACGCGGAGGAGACGCTGCGGCTCATCGAGCGTTACGGCTGCTCGCACACCCACATGGTCCCGACCCAATTCATCCGCATGCTGCAGCTGCCCGACGAGGTCAAGCAGCGCTACGAGGTCTCGGCGATGAAGTGGGCGATTCATGCGGCCGCGCCGTGCCCGGTCGACACGAAGCGCAAGATGCTCGAGTGGTGGGGCCCGGTGATCTGGGAGTACTACGCCGCGACCGAAGGCGGCGGCACGATCGCGCCGCCCGACGAGTGGCTGAAGTACCCGGGAACGGTCGGGCGGGTGTGGCCGAACTCCGAACTCAAGATCACCGACGACGACGGCAATGTCATGCCCACCGGCGAGCCCGGCACCGTGTGGATGCGCATGGGAACGGGGCGCACGTTCGAATACAAGGGCGACGACGAGAAGACCAACAAGTCGCACGACGCCGAGGGCTTCTTCACCGTCGGCGACGTCGGCTACCTGAACGACGACGGGTACCTGTTCCTCTGCGATCGCAAGAGCGACATGATCATCGCGGGTGGCATCAACATCTATCCGGCCGAGATCGAGGGATGCATCCACGAACACCCGCAGGTAGCCGACATCGCGGTGTTCGGAATCCCCGACGCCGAGATGGGGGAGCAGATCAAGGCGGTCGTCCAGCCGTTGCCCGGCGTCGCGGGCGACGACGCGTTGCGCGCGTCGATCATGGAGCACGTGCAGGGTCGGCTCGGCAAGTACAAGTGGCCGCGCAGCATCGACTTCATCGACGAGCTCCCGCGTGAGCCGACGGGCAAGCTGTTGAAGCGCACATTGCGCGACCCGTACTGGGAAGGACGCGACCGCGCGATCTAGCGCGACCCGCGACGAACTTCGGAATTGCGACTTCGGGAATGCAGCTGCGGAGTCGGAGCTCCGGAATCGAGTGACGAGGAGTTCTGTTGACCGACGTCTTCACGGCCCATCACGTCATCGAGTATCCGGGCGGCTACACGCGCTCGGTCGGACCCGTCATCGGGCGGTTCCTCACCGGCCTGCGCGACGGCCGCATCCTCGCCGTGCGCCTCGACGACGGTCGGGTGCTCGTGCCGCCGGCCGAGTACGACCCGTCGACGAGCGCCGCGGTCGCGGCCGAAGGTGATCATTGGATGGAGGTCGGGCCGCGGGGGACCGTGCAATCGTTCACCTGGGTGTCGCAGCCGCGGCCCGGCAAGCACCAGCTCACGAAGCCCTTCGCGTTCGCGCTGATCCGGCCCGACGGCGCCGACACCGCGATGTTGCACGTGGTCGACTGCGGCAGCGCCGACGCGATCCGGGTCGGTTCACGCGTCGCGCCGAGGTGGAGGGCCGAGCGCACCGGTTCGATCACCGACATCGAAGCGTGGCTCCTGCTGGGCGACGGCGAGGAGCCCGAGCCGGCAACCCTGCACGTCCCGGCCGAGGACGAGCAGCCGGTCACCGGCATCACCGTGCCGATCCGGCTGGAGTACGAGCTCACCGCCGGCGTCGCGACGACGCGCTACCTGAAGGGTCTGGGAGAGGGAAAGATCATTGGCGGCCGGGCCGCGTCGAGCGACGACGTGTACGCGGCGTCGCGTGGCACCGATCCGAAGTCGGGCGAGCCGACCTCGATCGAGGTCGAGGTCCGCGACACGGGTGTGATCACCACGTTCTGTGTGGTGAACGTGCCCGGACTGTCGGAGCTCGCGCCCGAGATCCCGTACGTGTCCGCCCAGATCCTGCTCGACGGCGCGAACAACACGTTCTTCGGCCTGATCCGCGGGATACCGGTCGACGACGTGCACATGGGTCAACGAGTGAAGGCCAAGTGGGCCGACGAGTTGAAACCCGATCACACGTCGATCCGATGGTTCGAGCCGACCGGTGAGCCCGACGCCGACTACGACCTTTACAAGGACTACCTGTGAGTGAGGCCGTGAGCAGAGTGTTACGGAGCGAACTGGCGGGAGCGGCGAGCGTCCGCGAGGCGGGTATCCCGCCGAGAAGCGAGCGCGACCAAGAAGTGAAGGACTACCTCTGATGCGAGACGTGGCGGTGGTGTCGTTCGCGTGCAGCACCACTGCGCGCGACGCAGTGCACAACGAGACCGAGATGATCGTGCCCGTGCTGCACGAAGCGATCGCGGAGTCGGGAGTTCCGCACGACGAGATCGGCTTCGTGTGCTCGGGAAGCCTCGATTACCTACAGGGAGGGCCGTTCGCCTTTGTCGCGGGACTCGACGCGGTGGGCGCGTGGCCGCCGGTGCGCGAGAGCCACGTGGAGATGGACGCGGCGTGGGCGCTGTACGAAGCGTGGGTCGCAATCCAGACCGGCGAGGTCGACAGCGCGCTCGTCTACGGCTTCGGGAAGTCGTCGCCCGGCGATCTGCACGAG
>DATCCI010000253.1:0-5425 GCA_036511415.1 Acidimicrobiia bacterium | reverse complement strand
CGACCCGGCACCTGACGCGAGCCGCGCCACTGCGGTACTAGTTCGAGCTGCTCGGTTCCGTCACGGAGTCGAGCAGTTGGAGCTGGGCCGCTCGCGGCGCGTCCGGCGATCGACCCACGACGTACGAGACGACGAACTCGAAGTTGCCGACCCGCTCGATGAACGGCCCGGAGCGAGGGGATTTCGAGCCGTCCAGGTACGGACGACCGCTCGGAAGGTGATGCAGCGTCCCGCCGCGGTGCGACGCGTCGAAGGCCACCGACGACGCGGGTGAGACCCTCAGCGTGATCTCGCTCGGCCGCGTATCGGCGCCGATAGTGGTCTGGAACACGAAGTAGCCGGCCGGCGGACGCTCGTTCTTCGTGATGAACCCGCGGTCGTATCTGAAACCTGCGGGGAGTGCGATCGAGGGAATGCGATGCGCGTCGCCGCCCCACTTGTCGGCCAATCGGCTCGCGCACGCGTCGGGCGCACTCGACGGACAGGCGACGAACGCGCTCTCACGGTCGTCTCGCTGCTCGGTTCGGGAGAGCAGTACGCCGAGGATGACAACGACGAGGACTCCAACGGCCGTGACCGTCAGCCCGCCGACGAAGACTCGTTTCACCAAGAGGAGATCGGCGCGCCCTCGCAGATCCTGAGTGCAATTGGGCAATTTGTGTGATCGCCCGGCTCGATGCGCCCGTCGGCCTCAGAGCGCGGCAACGGCCTCGACCGCCGCGGCGATGGTCTCGGTGACGCCGGCGCGCGTCGGCGGCGGGAACGGCACCAGCCGGTCCACGCCGAGCTCGGCGAAGGCCGACGCGGTCTCCGGAGTGAGCCGGCCTCGCGGGGTCACGGTGACCTCGAGCGGGCCGAGCTGCACCGGGCGTTCCGACTCCGACGCGGCGGCCCGCAGGCCTGCGAGACACGCAGCCGCGCCGTCGGGTGTCATCGCGAATCCGTACCAGCCGTGGCCGCGCGCGACGGCCCGACGGTACGCGCGCGGCGAGTGTCCGCCGATCACGATCGGGACCGGTTGCTGCACCGGCCGCGGATGAGCATCCACTCCCGAGAAATCGGCGAATCGACCACGGAACTCCGGATGCTCGTCGTACCAAAGGTGCTGCATCGCATCCAGGAACTCGTCGGTGATCGCACCGCGATGCTCGAAATCGGCGCCGATCGCGAGGAACTCGGGTTCGAGGTACCCGACACCGAGACCGAGTGTGAGGCGGCCGCGACTGAGCACGTCGAGGCTCGCGACCTCTTTCGCGAGCACGACCGGGTTGCGCTGCGGGAGGATGACGATCCCGGTTGCGAGACGAAGCGTCGTCGTGTGCGCGGCGGCCCACGTGAGCGCGAGCAGCGGGTCGAGCGCCGGATCTCGAGGAGCCATCGGCGAGGGTGGCACCTGCGGGTCGGGTAGCACGACGTGCTCGCCCGCCCACAACGACTCGAAACCGGCGGCCTCCGCCGCCTGCGCGGTCGCGATCAGCTCATCGGGCTCGGCCGACGGACCCATGTTGACGCCGAACAGCCCGAGTTTCATCGAGTTCTGGCCATCTCCATGAACACCCGCAGCTCCCGAGGCACGTCGGGTCCCATCGGCGCGTAGAGGATCTCGGTCGCGCCCGCCTCGGCGAGGGCGTCGATGCGCATCCGCACCTCGGGCGCGGGCCCGGTCCACGTGAACGCCGTCAGCAGCTCGCCGTCGAGCAATGGCCGGTCGCGCTCGGTCACCCGCACGAGATGATCCTCGTGCACCGCGAGATGTCGTTCGGCCGCGGGGATCTCCTCTATTCGCTTACGCCACTCGACGCCACCCGCGAGCGCGTCGACCGACGCGGGATCGCCTTCGTACATGGCGTGGTACACGACGGTGAGCCCCGGGCCCGCGGCCGCGAGCGCACGCTCGGAGCCGGGCCTCTCGCCGTCGTCGAGCACGGTGCCGAACGCGAGCACGGAGCACCACTCGAACTCCGGATCACCGCTGCCGATGGTCATCACGCCGTCGCCGAGCTCGCGCGCGACGGCCAGACCTTTCGGGCCGTTCGCGGCGACGACGATCGGGGTGGCGATCGGACGCGCCGGCGCGAACTCCGGCGCGTGGAGCATCTGCACGATCGTGCCGTCGACCTCGACCTTCTCGCCGCGTAGCAGCCCGCGCAGCTGCTCGATGTAGCGGCGCGTCCACGCCCAGGTCAGCGGCTTCTGGCCCATCGCCATCCGGCCGGTGAAGCCGGTGCCGATCGCGACCGCCACGCGTGCGGGCGCGAGTTGCTCGAGCGTCGCGATCGCGCTCGCCTGCGCGAGCGGGTGGCGGAGGTTCGGGACGAGCACAGCCGGACCGAGCGCGATGCGCGTCGTCCGCTGCGCAGCGAGCGCCGCGATCATCCAGATGTCGCCGTACAGCGCGGGCGAGTCGAAGAGCCAGGCGCGCTCGTAGCCGAGCCGCTCGGCCTCCACGATGTGGTCGACGGCGTGCGGGCCGGGCGGGAACGCGCACGAGATCTGCAACGCCGGTCCTACGCGCCCGTGAGCTCGGCAACCAGCGGCGCGAGATCGCGTGCCTTGTCGCCCGGGATCACGGTGTACGAGTAGCCCCAGCGCTCACGGCGCTCGCGCAGCCGGTCGGCGCACTCGGACAGCGAACCGATGAGCGTCAGGGGCGAGCCGAGCACTTCCTTGGGGTCGGCACCGAAGAGCTGGCCCATCAACTCGGCGAAGCCTGCCGTGTCGCCCGTGACCTCGGCCACGGAGAGCCACGCGTTGAGCTCGATCTGATCGAAACGCGCGCCGGCTCCCTCACGCAGCCAGCCGACCTTCTGGTCGATCCGTTCCGGCAGCGCGTCGTGCGCGGCGTCCACGTCGATCTCGCCGGAATGGATCGATGCGTTCACCCCGACGATGTCGGCGATGGTGCCGGCGAACCGCAGCACGCGCGGCTGACCGCCGCCGATGATGAAGGGTGGTCCGCCCGGGGTGTGCGGGCGCGGCGAGCCGGGCATGTCGGTGATCCGGTAGTGCTCCCCCGCGAACGTCACCGGCTCCTCGGCGAAGAGGGCCTTCAGGATCTTCGTGTGCTCGATCATGCGATCGACGCGCACTTTGGGCGCGTCCATCGGGATTCCCGAACGGTCGTAGTCGAGCTTCTTCCAGCCCGCACCGAGGCCGACCTCCAGCCTGCCCTCCGACAACACGTCGATCGAGGCGAGCTCACGCGCGAGCACCGCGGGGTGGCGGTAGTCGCAGTCGAAGACCAACGCTCCGACGTTCAGCGTCGTCGTCAGAACGGCCGCCGTCGCCATTGCCGCGATCGGTCCGAGGCCCTCGTCGAAATGATCCGGGACGAAGAGCGTCGAGTAGCCGAGGGCCTCGAGCTCGCGGACGGTGTCGGCCCAGGTGCTCCCGTCGAGCGGACCGTGGACCTCGACCGCGAACCGGAACCGCCGCGCGTTCACGAGCCGGCAACCGGGCAGACGCGCGGGCCGGGCGGATACTTCACGGGCATGTGCTTGATCCCGGCGATGAAGTTCGACCGGAGCGGCTCGGCGTCACCCGTGCGCTCGATGGTCGGGATCCGCTTCGCCATCTCCTCGAGGAGTACGTAGATCTCCATGCGCGCGAGGTTCATCCCGAGGCAGTGGTGCGGACCGCCGCCACCGAAGCCGACGTGCTCGTTCGGGCTGCGGAGGATGTCGAACTCGAACGGACGGTCGAAGACGTCCTCGTCGCGGTTCGCCGAGATGTACCAGATGCTTACCTTGTCGCCTTCCTTCAGCTCCTGACCGCGCAGCACCGTGTCGCGCGTCACGTTGCGGCGGAAGTACATGACCGGCGATGCCCACCGGACGATCTCATCGGTCGCCGACTGCGCGCGCGACGGATCGTCGACGAGCAGCTGGTACTGCTCGGGGAAGTCGCAGAACGCCTTGATGCCGTGCGCGATCGAGTTGCGCGTGGTCTCGTTGCCGGCCACCGCGATGAGCAGGAAGAAGAGGTTGAAGTCCATCTCGGTGAGTTGGTCGCCGTCGACCTCGGCGTCGAGCAGCGCGCTGATGATGTCGTCGCGCGGATCCTCGCGCCGCTGCGCCGCGAGCTCGTTCGCGTACATGAACATCTCGACCTGTGCGTTCATGACCTCTTCTTGGGAGACCATGTACTCGGGATCCTCGGAGCCGATCATCCGGTTGCTCCACTCGAACAGCTTGTGCCGGTCTCCCTGCGGAACGCCGAGCATCTCCGCGATCACCTGGAGCGGCACTTCGGCCGCGACGTCGACCACGTAGTCGCAGCCGCCCTTTTCGATGACCTCGTCGATGATGTTGCAAGTGAGCTCGCGGATGTGCGGCTCGAGCATCCGCATCTGGCGCGGGGTGAAGCCTCGGTTGACGAGCTTGCGGTACCGCGTGTGCTCGGGCGCGTCCATCGTGAGCATGAGGTTGCCCCCCTGCTCGAAGTTCATGTCGGGCTGCTCCTCGAGCACCACCACGCCGCCGCGCTTTTGATCGGACGAGAAGGTCGCCCCGTCGCGCCCGACCGCGACCACGTCGTCGTACTTGGTGATCACCCAGAAACCGGGACCGTCGGGCTCGGCGTGCTTGTACACCGGCGCATTCGCCCGCAAGTAGGTGAACCATTCGTGGGGTACGCCCTGGGTGAACCGGTCACGGTCCAGCAGGTCGATGTCGCTCAATTTCATTGCGCGTCTCCCTCGATCGTCGTGGGCAAAACTACACGGCTCCGTGTCGTCGGCGACCCGCGTCGTCGCGCCGGAAGGCCTGCACCACGACGCCGGCGTCGTAGTACTCGCGCCACCTCGTGATCCGGCCGTCGTCGGCGAACGTGAAGAACGTGACGTAACGGTTGCAGTACGAGCGCCCGTTCTCGGCGACCACGGCATCGCTGCGGTGCTCGGCGATGACCACGTGCGGATCGGCGGTCTCGTGGATGGCGTCGACGATCATCGAGAACCGGCTGAACGAGTCGCGTGCGAATCGTTGGAATTCTCCGATCGCAGTCTTTCCCACGTGACTGCGCGGCATGCGGCCCGGCGCGAACGGCAGCTCCATCACCGCGTCGTCGGCGAAACACTCGACGAGCTCGTCAACCCTCATTTCGTCGGCGAGTCGCATGATCTCGCGTACGCGGGCGGCGTTGACACTCACCACTGCGCGTTCACGCCGGCTTCTGCGTGCCGACCACCCACATCGAGAAGAACTGCGACCCGCCGCCGTACGCCTGGCCGAGCGCCCGACCCGTCTTCAACTCGACCTGGTAGCCGCCCGCACGACCGCGCACCTGCTGTGCGACCTCACCGAAGCGCACCATGCCGGATGCGCCGATCGGATTCGACGAGAGCACACCCCCCGACATGTTCCAGGGGATGTCGCCGTCGGGTCCGGTCGCGCCGGCCTCCGTGAGCTTCCAACCGTCGCCCTCC
>DATCCI010000252.1:0-3443 GCA_036511415.1 Acidimicrobiia bacterium | reverse complement strand
GACCACTCCGTTCCGGGCGGTCGACTCCCTCGCCGACCTGCACACCGCCGTCGACGCGATCGGCCTGCCCGCGGTCCTGAAGACGCGCCGCGGAGGCTACGACGGCAAGGGCCAGGCCGTGCTCGGCGAAGCAGACGACCTCCATGGCGCGTGGACCCAGCTCGGCCGAGTGCCGTGCATCCTCGAGGGCTTCGTCTCGTTCGACCGCGAGCTCTCGATCGTGGCCGTGCGCGGCCGCGACGGCAAGGTTTCGTGCTGGCCGGCGGTCGAGAACCACCACCGCGGTGGCATCCTTCGGTTCACCCGCGCGCCCGCGCCCGGCCTCGACGACGACCTGCAGGCCCACGCCGAGGCGTCGATCCGGCCGTTGCTCGACGCGCTCGACTACGTCGGCGTGTGCTGCGTCGAATTGTTCGACGTCCGCGGCGACCTGCTCGCGAACGAGATCGCGCCGCGCGTGCACAATTCCGGGCACTGGACGATCGAAGGCGCGCAGACGAGCCAGTTCGAGAACCACCTCCGCGCGATCCTCGGACTCCCCCTCGGCTCGACCGAAGCGCTCGGCCCGAGCGCGATGGTGAACTGCATCGGCGCGATGCCCGACCGTGACCCGCTGTTGCGGGTGCCGGGCGCGCATCTGCACGACTACGGCAAGCCGGCGCGCCCCGGACGCAAGCTCGGCCACGTCACGGTGATCGCACCCGATGTGCGCCAGCTCGAAGCGCGGCTCGCGTCGGTGCGCGAGCTATGCGACGGCGCCGGTCTCGCGTAGCTTCGCGATCTCGCCGTTTGCAATCCCCCAGTCGGCAAGCGCATCGTCGGTGTGCTGCCCCGGCCAGGGCGCAGAACGCTGCACCTCTCCGGCCGTGCGCGAGAAGCGAGGCGCGGGTGCCGGCTGCGGCACGCCGTCGCGCTCGATGATCGTCTGGCGCGCCTTGATGTGCGCGTCGTTCGTCGCTTCGCTCATCGTGAGCACGGGGGCATAGCAAGCATCGCTCCCGAGGAGCACGTCGTCCCATTCCGCGCGCGTCTTGGTCTTGAACAGCTCGGTGAAGCGCGTCCGCAACGTGTCCCAGCCGGTCGCGTCCATCTGCGCGGGAAGTTCCTCGCCCTCCAAGCCGAGCCGGCGCAGGAGCTCCGCGTAGAACTGCGGCTCCAGCGAGCCGAGCGAGACGAACTTCCCGTCCTTCGTCTCGTAGGTGTCGTAGAACGGCGCGCCCGTGTCGAGGACGTTCGTGCCGAACTGCTCCTTCCACACACCGAGCTGCTTCAGGCCCCACATCATCGACATCAGCGTCGCCGTGCCGTCGACCATCGCGACGTCGATCACTTGGCCCTGGCCCGAGCGTTGCGCTTCGAGAACACCGCAAACGATCCCGAACGCCATGAACATGCCACCGCCGCCGAAGTCGCCGACGAGGTTGATCGGCGGCGTCGGCTTGCCGCCTGCGCGCCCGAAGTGCGCGAGCGCGCCCGCCAGCGCGATGTAGTTGATGTCGTGACCGGCAGCCTGCGCCATCGGACCGTCCTGGCCCCAACCCGTCATGCGCCCGTAAACCAGCTTCGGGTTGCGGGCGAGGCAAGCGTCGGGCCCGAGGCCGAGCCGTTCGGTGACTCCGGGACGAAAGCCCTCGAAGAGCGCATCGGCGCTTTCGACGAGTCGCAGTACCAGCTCCACGCCTTCGGGATTCTTCAGATCGACGCCGATCGAGCGCCGGCCCCGGTAGAGCGGTTCCAGGTTCGGCTTGTCGAAGGTCGCCGGATTGACCTGCTGCGCCCGGTCGACGCGAATGATGTCGGCGCCCATGTCCGACAGCAACATGCCGGCGAACGGTCCCGGACCGATGCCGGCCAGCTCGACGATCTTGACTCCTGCAAGCGGTCCCATGGGCTCAAGCTACGCGCGGCGGGCCGACGACCGCATACCGGAGTTCTCACACTCCGTGCGGAGCACCTCGGTCTTGGCGCCATCGGGCTGCACCCGCACGCTGCCGTCCGGCATCGCGACCGGTCCGTCGCGGCGCCGGGGGCTGAGCATCCGGTCGCGTCACGGGTCAAGATACGCACATGCGCATTCGAATGGAGCCCCAGGACGAATACATGCACGACCTGGAAGAGGCGTCGAACTTCAACGAGTCGATGTACTTCAACGTGTTCGACCCGTCCGAGCGAATCGGTGGTTTCCTACGCCTCGGCAACCGCGCCAACGAGGGCTACGCCGAGCTCACCACCTGTGTGTACCTTCCCGACGGCCGGGTCGCGTTCACCTACAACCGGCCGAAGATCTCGCACAACGAAGCATTCGACGCCGGCGGAACGCGCTTCGAGGTGATCACGCCGTTCGAGGAATTGCGGACGACCTACGACGGCAAGGTCGCGATGCTCACCGAGCCACTGCAGATGGCGAACCCCCGCAAGGCGTTCACCGAGAACCCGTGGGTCGAGGCCAATGTCGAACTGACGCACCGCGGCGTGTCGCCGATGTACGGCGGCGAACCCGTGAACGACGACGGCACGCCCTTGTCGACCGATCACTCCGGCGGCTTCGCCCGGGGTCACTACGAGCAGCACATGGCGGTGGAAGGCACGATCCGTGTCGGCGACGACGAGTGGTCGGTACGCGGGTTCGGCCTGCGCGACCACTCGTGGGGACCGCGGTTTTGGCAGGCTCCGTGGTGGTACCGATGGCTCACCGCCAACTTCGGCGCCGATTTCGGCTTCGTCGTGTCGATCATCGCGGCGCGCGACGGCGGGCGACGTTACGGCGGCATGGTGCTACGCGACGGCGCCTATGAGCACATCCGTCACGCGACCATCGAAACGAAATGGACCGGCGACGACCAGTACCACGCGGAGGTGCACGCGACCGCGACCACCGACACCGACACCTACGAGATCACCGGCCGGGTCCTGAACCTCATCCCATTGCGCAACCGCCGCGAGACGCCCGAAGGCGAGCAGCTCGTCACCCGTATCTCGGAGGGCATGACGCAATGGTCATGCAACGGCCTGACCGGCTACGGCCTCTCCGAATACCTCGACCAGATCGTCGATGGTCGCCCGGTCGGCGCGAGCGAGGAGACGCCCGACGCCGCGAGGGAAGCCTCCTAGAGGAGCAGCTCAGAGAAGCAGCGTGCGGCGCGCGCCTGCGGTCGTGCCGGTCCGCTCGCGGAAGTCGACGAGCTGGGCGACCGACACCAACGCGATCCGGTGCTCCTGCGCGAACAGCTCGAGGTAGGGGAAACGCGCCGGCGATCCGTCGTCGTGTAGGACCTCACAGATCACGGCAACGGGTGCGCAGCCGGCGAGGCGCGCGAGATCGACGGCCGCTTCGGTGTGACCGCGTCGCTCCAGGACGCCGTCTTCGCGGGCCCGCAACGGGAACACGTGGCCGGGCCGCACGAAGTGTTCGGGGCGCGACGCCGGATCGAGGATCTTGCGGA
>DATCCI010000251.1:0-2194 GCA_036511415.1 Acidimicrobiia bacterium | reverse complement strand
GCAGCACCCGGTCGAGCCGCGCGAGATTGCGGGCGATCGTCGGCGAGTCGTAGATCGACAGCAGGGCCGCACGACGCACCGGCGTGACCGCCTCGTAGAACGCGGCCCGCTGGTCGATCAACTCGTCGACGTCGGCCACGGGTCCGAGAAGTGACGCGAAACGCTGCCATTGACGCTGCGAGACCTCGGCGCGCAGCGCCTCCACGTCGGCAAAGTGGTTGTGTACGGAGCGGGCCGACACCCCGGCTCGGGCCGCGACCTCGGGAATGCTCGGCCGCAACGACCCGCTCTCGTAGCAGGCGAGCAGCGCGTCGACGATCGCCTCCCGGTTGCGCGCACCTCGGCGTACCCGACCGTCGACGACTGTCACGTCCGACAGTGTGCACTAGTTGCAGCATTCCTGCAACTAGATCATCTCGGGCCGTGCGTCCGCGTGCCCGCTCTTCCTGTGAGGCCCGCTCTTCCTGTGAGGCCCGCTCTTCCTGTGACGCCCGCTCTTCCGGTGACGAATGTCACGTCGCGCCGGGCGGGCCGGAGGCGTACGGTCATGCCCGTGACGACGAGCGAGACGCCCGATACCGGCTACCTGCCGGCGATGCTCAACCCGTTCGAACCCGGATTCTTCGAGGACCCGTACGCCCAGTACCGCCAGGTGCGCGAGCAGGATCCTGTGCACCTCAGCCCGATCGGCGCCTTCGCGCTGTTCCGCTACGACGACGTGCACCGGGTGCTGCGCGATCCGAGCCTCAGCGTCGAGGAACGGCACATGACGCCGCTGGTGGCAACGCTCGACCCCGACATCGAGGCGATGATCGCCGAGCGGCGCGAGGGCGGCACCCACACCATGCTGAACCTCGATCCGCCCGACCACCATCGGCTCCGCCGCCTCGTCTCCAAGGTCTTCACGCCGCGCGTGGTCGAGGAGCTGCGACCCCGGGTGCAGCAGCTGGTCGACGACCACCTCGACGTCGCGCAGGCGGCGGGGAGCGACGTCGACCTCATCGCGGCCCTCGCATTCCCGCTGCCGTTCATCGTGATCTCGGAGATGCTCGGAATTCCCGAGGGGCGAGATCGCGCGCAGCTGCGCGAGTGGTCGGGAGCCGTCGTGAAGACGTTCGATCCGATCCTGACGCGCGAGGAGTCGCTGGCCGCGTTCGCAGCGATCGACAACATCAACGCGTACGTCAACGAGGTGATCGCCTGGAAGCGCGAGAACCCGAGCGACGACCTGCTCAGCGCGCTGGTCGCGGCCGAGGACGAGGGCGACCGGCTCAGCGAGATCGAGCTCACGGAGCAGGTCCTGCTTCTGTACGTCGCCGGGCACGAGACGACGGTGAACCTCATCGGGAACGGCACGCTCGCGCTCTTGCGCAACCGCGCGCAGCTCGAGTTGCTCGCGGGCGACACCTCGGTCGAGACGACGTTCGTCGACGAGTTGCTGCGCTACGACTCCCCCGTACAGATGTCGCGCCGGATCACGCTCGCGCCGTACGAGATCGGCGACCGGACGATCGAGCCGGGGTCGATCGTCATGACGTGCCTCGGCTCGGCCAACCGCGACCCCGACAAGTGGGGGGCGAACGCGGACGACCTCGACCTCCGACGCGCCGACGCCCGCGACAACATGTCGTTCGGTGGCGGGTTCCATTCGTGCCTGGGAGCCCATCTCGCCCGCCTGGAAGGCCAGGTCGCGATCACGACCCTCGTGCGGCGCTTCCCCCACGTCGACCTCGCGACCGACGCACCGGTCTGGAACGGCCGGATCGTGCTGCGCGGGCTCGCCGAGCTGCCGGTGACCTTGTCCTGACCGCATCCTCACCGGAACCGGGTCCGGACCCGAATGGCCGGCAACCAGTAGCTGAGTGAGGACTCACTCCGCTACTGTGGGGGGCCGTGAACGGGCCGGCGACCGAGACCAAGACCAAGCGGGCGACGGCTCTGCCGCCCGACGAGCGGCGGTCGATGATCGTCGCGGCGACGCTGCCGCTGCTGCTCGAGCACGGCGACCGCGTGACCAGCCGCCAGATCGCGGAGGCGGCCGGGATCGCCGAGGGCACCATCTTCCGGGCCTTCGCCGACAAGGACGAGATCATCGCCGCGGTCGTCGAAGCCGCGCTCGACCCGCTGCCGCTCGAAGCGGCCCTGACCGACATCCCGCGCGACCTCGCGTTCGAACACGCCCTCGCCGCCGCCG
>DATCCI010000250.1:0-5070 GCA_036511415.1 Acidimicrobiia bacterium | reverse complement strand
CGGCCCTGATCGGGATCGGCGAAGCTGATCGTGCACGACTGCACCGCCGGATCCGCGAGCGCCGTCGGTATCCACGTCTCGAGCAACGATTCGACGTTCGCCTCGGGGGCGCGCCACAGCGCGATCAGCATGTGCTCCACGATGTTCGAGACTATGTCGGCCCCAACTACGGAGTCGGGCCGTAGCGGTCTGCACTACCGTCGCAGACCGATGTCCCGACGCGGCGACCAGGTCGTCATCACCAATCGCAAGGCGCGCCACGACTACTTCGTGCTGGACGCGTTCGAGTGCGGCGTGATGCTCAAGGGCCCCGAGGTCAAGTCGATCCGCAACGGCCGCGCCAACCTCCAAGACGCCTACGCGCGCGTCGAGAACGGCGAGGTCTGGATGTTCGGCATGCACGTCTCGCCGTACGAGTTCTCGCGAGGCGAGCTCGACCCGGTCCGCAAGCGCAAGCTGCTGCTCCACGCTCGGGAGATCGCCGAGATCACGCGCGCGACCGAGGAGAAGGGCGTCACGCTCGTCCCCCTGCGCGTCTACTTCAAGGACGGCCGGTGCAAGGTCGAGCTGGCGACCGCTCGGGGCAAGGCCCGCTACGACAAGCGCCAGGCGATCGCGGCGCGCGACGCGAAGCGCGACACCGATCGCGATCTCAAGGAGATGGGCCGCTCCCGCCCGAGCTAACTGCCGAGTGCCGGCTCCGGCTCGCGCTCGAACGCCGGCTCCACGGCCGCGGGCGTGCCGGCACCCTCGATGTGGATACGAGGCAGCCACTCGAGCGCCTTGGGGAACCACCAGTTGCGGTCGCCGAGGAGCTCCATCGTCGCGGGTACCAGCACGAGCCGTACGACCGTCGCGTCGATGAAGACCGCGAACGCGAGGCCGAAGCCGATGAGCTTCAGCACGCGCAGGTCGGAGAGCACGAAGCTCCCGAACACACAGATCATGATCGCGGCGGCGGCAGTGATGAGACGCGCGGTCTTGGCGAGACCGTGCGACACCGCGGTCGCGTTGTCGTGGTCGCGGTCGTACTCCTCCTTGATCCGCGAGAGCAGGAAGACCTCGTAGTCCATCGACAGCCCGAAGACGATCGCGAACAGCATCATCGGCACCCACGCCTCGATCGGCCCTTCCTTGCCGATGCCGACCAGGTTCTTGAGCCAGCCGTTCTGGAAGATCGCGACGATGACCCCGTACGACGCGCCGATCGACAACAGGTTCATGATCACCGCCTTGAGCGGCACGAGCAGCGACCGGAAGACGAGCATGAGCAAAAGGAAGCTCAGCAGCAGGATCGCCAGGAACATGTAGGGCAGGCGCTGCCCGAGCGTGTCGGCGAGATCGACACCGACGGCGGTCTGGCTGCCGACGTGGACCTGGAGCGTGCTCCCGCTCGCGCTATCGGGAATGATCGAGTCCCGCAATCGGTGCACCAGCCGGGTCGTGCTCTGATCCTGGGGCGACCCTGCCGGCACGACCTGCATGAACACTGCTTTGCCGTTGCTGCTCGGGATCACTCGGCTGACGTGGACTACGCCCGGCGTCTTCTCGATCGCGTCGGCGACTCGCGACATCGCGCCGACGTCGCCGGGCGAGTGCACCTCGCTCGCGACCAGCAGGGGGCCGTTGAAACCGGGGCCGAATCCCTCGCTCAACAAGTCGTAGGCGCGGCGGGTGGTGAGTTTGGTCGGATCGTTGCCGGCGTCGGCGATGCCGAGTCGCAGACCCATCGCGGGAATCGCGAGCACGAGGAGAATGACAAGTCCGCCGATCGCGACCGGCCACGGGCGCCGCTGGATCGTCCGGGCCCAGCGGGCCCACACCGTCTGCTCCGTGGGCTTGGGCTTCTTCGCCGTCGGCAGCGACCATTTGTCGATGGTGTGCCCGACGAATCCGAGCACCGCGGGGAGCAACGTGACCGCCGCCGCCATCACGAGCAGAACAGCGAGGGCCGCGCCGATCGAGAGCCCCCGGATGAACGAGAGGCCGATCAGGAACAAGCCCAACAGCGAGATGACGACCGTTCCGCCCGCGAACAGCACCGCACGCCCGCTCGTGTCGATGGCGTGCACCACCGCCTGCTGCGGATCGGCGCCCTCGTGCAGCGCCTCGCGGTAGCGCGTGCTGATGAAGAGCGCGTAGTCGATACCGACACCAATCCCGATCATCGCGGTCACCTGCGGGGCGAACGATGGAACGTCGGTGAAGCGCGCGAGCAGCGTGACGATCGCGAGTCCGATGCCGATGCCGAACAGCGCAGTCATGATCGGCAGTCCCATCGCCAGCACCGACCCGAACGCGAGCAACAAGATGAACACTGCGGCGAGGATGCCGATCGCCTCGCTTGCCGGTTGCGTCTGGTCGGTGAACATCGAGCCGCCCAGCTCGACCTGGAGACTCGACGTGTTCGCCTTCTTCACCACATCGCGCATGTGCGAGGCGAGGGCTACCGGCACATCGTTGGCCTGGACGTCGAACTGGATCTCGGCGTACGCGATCTTGCCGTCCTTCGCGAAGAACCCGGCGCCGCCCGGCTCGTAGGGGGTGACCACCGACAAGACGTGCTGCTCGTGGCGCAAGGCGGGCGCGAGCGTCTTCTCGATCTCGTCGAAGACCGCCGGAGACTGGACGCCATCGGACGTGTTCGACTTGAAGACCAGGTAGCCCGTGTCGCCGGGCTGCGCGAAGTCGTTCTTCATCACGTCGAACGCGCGTTGCGATTCGGTGCCGGGGAGAGACAGCGACTTCAAAAGGTCGCCGCCCTCCGACTTCGCGAGCACGTTGACGCCGACGAGAACGACGATCCACGCGACGACGACCAAGCGCCGCCGCCGATAACACCACGCGGCCAGTCTCGGAAGCATGGGCCGCAGATTATCGCCGGGCTGTGACAACGAACCTCTACGTCGAACGGCGCGCCCGGTGAACTCCGCGAGCCGCGCGATCAGTGCGCGCGGTCGTGCTCGGGGTGGTCGTGCTCGGCGTGGTCGTGCTCGGCGACGGCTTTGTGCACCGCGTCCATGTCGAGTGCACGAACCTGTTCGACCAGGTTCTCGAGGGCCTCGGCGGGTAGAGCTCCCGGTTGCGAGAACACGAGCACGTTCTCACGGAAGATCATCAGCGTCGGGATCGACATGATGCCGAAGGTCGCGGCGAGCTGCTGTTGGTCCTCGGTGTCGACCTTGGCGAAGACGAGGTCGGCGTTCTTCTCGGACGCCTCCTCGAACACCGGCCCGAACATGCGGCACGGGCCGCACCAGGAGGCCCAGAAATCCAGCAGGACGATGTCGTTCTCGGCGATCGTCTGCTCGAAGTTGTCGGTCGTCAGTGAAATCGTTGCCATGCGGAGACCCAACGGCGCGCGACCGCGCCTGATTCCCGTCCGGGTCCCTACGGCTCCCGCGGGGGGTCGGCGCGCACCACGACCCGGACCGGCCGGTCGAGGCGCACGTAGTACCACGCCCATCGGAGCATCACCCTGATCCGGTTCTCGAACCCGATCAGGTAGAAGAGGTGTACGGCGAGCCAGACGAGCCATCCCAGGAACCCGCGGAAGCGCAATCGGCCGATCTGCCCCACTGCCGCCGTGCGCCCGATCGTGGCGAGCGTGCCCTTGTCGCGGTAGCGGAACGCACGGCGGGTGCCGCCGTCGAGAATGTGGCGCGCGACGTAGCGGCCGGCCTGCATCGCCGGCGGCGACACCATGGGTAAGACGTCGCCGTGCTTGTCGCGCGCCGCGGCGACATCACCGATCGCGAACACGTTCTGCGCGCCGAGCACGCGGAGATGGTCGTCGACCGGGAGTCGCTCGGGCTTCTCGTGCACCGGGTCGTTCGGACGTACGCCCGCGGTCCAAACCATCGTCGCGGTCCCGACCTCGGAGCCGTCGTGCAACACCACTCCCCTGTCGTCGGCCGACGCGACGAGTGTGTCGGTGCGAACCTCGACGCCGCGCCGTTCGAGCTCGCGCCGCGTGTACTGCGACAGGCGCGGCACGAACATCGGGAGCAGCCGCTCGCCACCCTCGAGCAACAAGATGCGCAGCGCCGACGGCGGCAGCTCCGGATACTCGTACGGCAGGATCAGGCGCGCGAGCTCGGCCAGCGCCCCGGCGTACTCGACGCCCGTCGGACCGCCGCCGACGATGCAGAACGTGAGCAATCGGCGGCGCTCGTCGTCGGTCGGCGCGGTCGTCGCGCGTTCGAGGCATTCGAGCACGTGGTTGCGGAGCTGGAGCGCCTCACCGAGATTCTTCAGGCCGAGCGCGTGCGCCCGGACACTCTCGTTGCCGTAGTAGTTGGTCTCGCTGCCCGTCGCGAGCACGAGATAGTCGTAGGGCAGCTCGACGTCGTCGTCGACGAGCCGGACGCGCTTGCGCTCGAAATCGACACCCGCGACATCGCCGGCGCGATAGCGAACGTTGGGCGCGCCGCGCAATACCTTGCGCAACGGCGCCGTGATCTCCGAAGGGTTCAGCAGGCAGCTCGCGACCTGGTAGAGCAGCGGCGTGAACAGGTGGTAGTTGCGGCGGTCGACGAGGAGCACGTCGACCGGCTCGTCTCGCAAGGCCTTCGCGCACTGCAGCCCACCGAAGCCACCGCCCACGATGACGACCCGGGGATGCGGACGCACGGACCGAACCTAACCACTGGCGGAACCTTGTACACTCGTTGTCCCGCTGACGGCCAACGACGCGCACCGGCCGGCGACGGGTTGACAAGGGGGTGCGTGGCTTCGATCTCGAGGATCGAGGTGGGAGAAGCGAGCCGACGTCGCCGGAACGTCGTAAAAGAGTCGGCACAACCAATACACGCCAATAACCAAATGGCAATGGCTGCCTGAGCGATCAGGTTGCCCGCCCGCATCGGATTCGTCATTCGTCCGCGCGAGGCGTCATCCAGGATGGCTCACCGATAGGTAAGGCCCCGGGGCCCATCGGGACATGAAAACGAGGCTGGCCTGCCGGCAGGGTGCCGTTGACCCGTCGGTGGGTGACATCTCCCAACGGCTGCGCTCGGAGAAGTCCCACCAACAGCTCGGGAGACGCGGGTTCGACTCCCGCCACCTCCA
>DATCCI010000249.1:0-7605 GCA_036511415.1 Acidimicrobiia bacterium | reverse complement strand
GCGTCGAAGCCGCTGCGGTTGACGAACTCCTGAAACATCAAGGAGTGCTGCGCCTCTTCGATCACCTCGTGGTAGGCGTAGCGAAACTCGGCCGAGCCGTTGGGCAGCGTCGAGGCGAACTCGAGCAGGCCGCGCTTGAGGACACTCTCGAATTCCAGCCCGGTCTTCATCTTGGATACCACCAGATCGAGTCCGAGGCGGGCGCGCGTCGCCTGGGTTAGCGCGCGGTACCAGTCGGTGGCACCCAACGAGTCGTCCGCGTCGAGCTCCCAGCGGGGATCCTCGGGCTCCATCGCCATCTCGGAGCCGTCCCAGTCGATGTCGGCGTAGGCGTCGAAGTGCTTCACGACCGACTGGTGACTGAGCCGGCGCAGCAACGCGTCGTAGGGGTCGGGTGCAACGCCATCGAGGCTTTCCTCGACTGCAAGATCAGAGTTCACAGCGGTCACGGTGTCTCCTCGGGAGGGGCGGGGACGGCAAGGTGGGCGACGGTCTTCAGCGCGTCGATCAGGATCTCGGGCGCGACCCCGCGACCCGTGGGGACAAGCCCCAATAGCGCGGTGCCGTCCATGAAGGCGAAAGCAAAGCTGCGGCCTACCTGCGCGAAGTCGGAGTTTTGGTCGGCTTGGCCGGCGCGCATCTCGGCGAAGATCGCCTCGCTCTCGGCGGCGAAGCGGCGCTCCATCTCGACCACCGCGACGCGCAGGGCCGCGTCGGTGCGCGCCGCGACCCACAGCTCGACCCAAGCGACAAAGGTTGGGCCCTGGAACATCGACCACAACAGGTCGATGGCGGCGTCGAGGTAGTCCGCGCCGGGCGCCGTGTCGGCGAACGCCTTGCGGTACTCCGCGACCCGGCGGTCCAGCAGATGCCCGACCGCGGACGTCAGCAACTCAGCCTTGGACGGGAAATGATGCAGCTGCGCCCCGCGAGACACGCCGGCGCGCCGCGCGACCTCGACGGTTGTCGTCGCCGCGTACCCACGCTCCACCAGGGTGTCCAACGCGGCGTCGAGCAAGGCCGCTCGCGTCGCCAAGCTGCGCTCCTGCACTCGTCGCGGCCCGGTCACCAGTGTGTTCTACGCCAAACAAACCGAACAGTCAAGACTGATTGTTTAAGACGGCGCACATCTACGAGTGGCAAATCGTCCGTTCGAAGTACCGGAGCTACGTGAATGTGGGTGTAACCGAACCGAGCGCCGAGCCTTCGTCATCCTCCGTGACAGGGAGCGCCAGGACTCCCGCCCCATGAGTCCCGCGTGGCGGCTCTACCCCAACCGCGTCAGCACGTTCCGGGTGATCTGTTCGATCTGCGGGTCTCGGCCCGCCAGCCCGTGAGCCCAGTCGGTCGACCCCGACGTCATCACCGTCGCGCCCGCTTCGTTCGTGTACGCACCCAGCACCGCGTGGCCGTGACGGATGCGTTCCATCGCCTCGGGCTCACGCGTCCCGAACACGCGTGACGCGATGTACTCCAACTCGCTCGGCTCGCCCGGCTTGGGCGGACGAGGCGCGGTCTCGCGCGTGAAGTGCTGCGTCGGGCACGTGCCCAGGATCTCGAAGGTCGACGGCGTACCGTCCTCGCCGGTCGGGTACGGCAGCCCGTCGCGGTAGGTGAACACACACCCGTCGCACTCGTAGCCGACGACGGTCGCCCCGGCACCGAGCACATCGCCGTAGCCGAGCCCGGTACCGTCGAAGATCCAGTGACCGGCGCGATGCACGGTGTAGCCGCCGAGGCCGGCGGTCACGTTGCGACCGATGCGGTGATAGCCCCCACGCGTGAACGAGACGCCGGTCATCTGGTTCTCGGGGCGACCGACGACCACGTCGGACCAGAACGTCGTCACCTCGGGCTCGCGGTCGGCTCCGAACAGCGGATCGTTCTTGAAGAAGCCCTTGTAGCCGACCATCACGTCGTGATCGTCGCCCTCGATGCGCACCTGCCACAACGACGTGTTGCCCGAGAAGAACGCCGCATTGCCGCCGCGCGCGACGAATGCCTCGACCGTGTCGCGCATTCCGCGAGACCAGTACTCGTCGTGGCCGACCGACAGATACAAACTCGCGCCGTCCAACACCTCGGGGTGTTCCTCGAGATCGGCGTTCGTGCACACGCCGATCTCGAACCCTTCGCGTTCGGCCCACTCGATGAACGGCAGCTCCCAGTCGGGCCAACCCGCCGACCCGGCATAGCCCGACAGATGGTTGAGCTGGACGTAGCCGACGTGCGCGGCGTTCTGGGGATCGGGCGCGCCCGTCCCCGTCACGCGACGGCCCTTGCCCGGCGGCTTGTAGAGGTAGCCCGCCGCCATCGGCCGCTGCATGGCAACGTGGGTGCCGCCGGTATACAGGTTCGGTCCGCCGAAGTCGTTGTAGGCGTGCCACGTATTCGTCGCCAGCGCGAGCACGATGCGCGCGCCGGAAGACGGACGCACGACGAAGAACGCGTAGTCGCGCCGCAACTTCTCGCCGACGTCGATCTCCATGACGACCTCGTAGTAGCCCGACCGCCATGCCGGGTCGACGTCCAGCGTGAGCGCGACAGGCCAGCCGCACCCCGCAGAGGATGCGCCCTTCGGTGTCTCGTACTCGTCGGTCGCGACGCCGTCAGACCCCGAACTGAACACGACCTCCCGTCGCGCGCCGACCCGCGCCACCTCGACGCGCACCGGCCGCCGAGCAGACGACGACATGTGCAGACCGACCTGCTCGCCCGCGCACACTGATTGCGGCCAGCAGTACCCCGTAACCACCTCACGTCCCATCGCCCGACCCTAACTGGGCCAGGGCCACGCGCAGAAGGCCGGTGCTCGCGCACCGGCCTTCCACTGGCGCGCTGCTCGGCGCGGTCCTCGTGCTCCATCACGGTTTGGTCTGGCCGCTGGCCATCGCGTGCGGCGTCGCGGTGGTCGCTACCGGTGCATACATTGTCGGCGTGGAGCCGCGTCGCTCACCCGCGACCTGACCTCAGTACGTGGCGATTCTTCCAGCCGCGGCAACGATGCTCGGTGTGATTCGGCGGTCACGTCGTGGTCCGGGCAACGCCAACGCGTTGGCGTTAGCCGTGGTATTCCTTGGCGGGGTCGATGGTGAGGGTGAGGGCGGGCTTCGCAATGCCCGCCTCATTATTCTCGCAGTCGAAGGTTCCGGGCTGGACCGGATCGATCCGGACGAACTTGCCGTTCTGGACCTGCATGCCCACGAGGCACGTGCTCGCGAGCCGACGGCCGATGTCGATCGGCGGCACCATGCCGCCGCCGTCGAAGTTGTGCATGTTGCGCAGCGCCGTCAGGATGTTCGGGCGGGTGATCGCGTTCGGGTCGTTGCTGTTCGCTTTCATGGCGTCGTTGACGGCTTGGGCGAAGATTTCACCTGCGATGAATGCCTGGGCGCCGAAGGCGTCGGGGGTCTTGTCGTACTTCAGGAATGCGTCGAGTGTCGCGTTCGCGCCTTTGTCTTCGAACGGTAGGAAGTTCAGCCACACGTACTGGCCCTCGACGGCGCTGCCGCCCTCGGAGATGAGCCGCGTGTCGTAGCACTGTAGGGAGCAGTCCCAGACCTTGACTGTAGTGACGCCCTGGACCTGTGCTTCCTTGCGCATGAGCACGGTGCCCTTGTAGTCAGACTCGTTACGGGCGTACGTCGAGTTGTGCGACTTGATCGCCTGCGCCACTTGCGTGTAGTCGGTCTGGATCGCGGTGCCGCTCTCGCCGAACTCGACATCGCTCGTGATGCCCATCTTGTTCTCGGCGCGGATAATCGGCATCGAAGCCGCGATTGTCGATGGGAGGTCCTTCGGGATCACGAACACGCCATGCAACCCGTGTGTTCCGTACTTCTGCAGGTAGTAGTCATATTGGTTGTAACCAACGCTGGAAGTTCGCGGCCCCGACCCCGTGTACGGACACGAGTAGTCCGTCGGGAGCGTCACGAACGAAACGGGCGAGCACTGCTGTGCCGCCTCGGTCTGCAACTCGGCGATGTCGGGCAGCCCGATCGGCTGGCCCATCTTGTCCTTGCATCTGTTCATGACGCCGACGTCTTGCAGGAAGAGCGCGGTCGTACCGACGGTCGCGATCGAGTCGCCGCAAGCGGTCGCGATCGCGTTCGCGGCGTCGGTAGGGCTCAGTTTCGAGTCGCCCTGCTTCACGACGACCTTGCGGCACGCGAGACCGCCCTGGGCGTTGATGTAGTCACCCCAGGCCTTCATGCCGTCCCACGATCCCTTGAACAGGCCGGGCCGGATCGCGTTGTTGACGTCGGCGACGACCGTGACCGTGACGGTCGACGACGTTACGCCGGTCTCGGTGCTCTGCAACGCCGCCGTCTTGCAGAGGTTGTTGGCCGTCGTCGGTGGCGTCGTGGAGCCCCCGAGACCGCCGCCAACACTGTTGGTGCCGCTACTGCCACCGCCACACGCGCTGACAGCGATTACCAAAGCCGTAGCCAGGACGTACCTACGCAGCTGCATTCTGTCTCCCCGGGAATTGTTCGACGCGCCATTCACTTGCGGAATCCGCTATGGCGCTTTGGCGTATGGCTGACGAGCGCGGTTAGGGCGTCGACCAGGACCTTGCGCTCGGTCGTGGTCGGGTGAGGCGTGGCGCGTCGTACGCGGCCTGGCACGGCGTCGGTGAGTGCGAGCCCGATCGCGACGCCGCGCAGGATCTGCAGAAGCGCCGCGGGCGGGAGCACCTCTGCGAGGTCGCGGTCGACAACCTGGATCGCGAGTTGGGTGAGCAATTCGCCGATCTTCGCCTGTTGGCGGCGCACGAGTCGGGCTGTTGCGGCGTCGATTGTGGGATCTCGCAGGAGGTTCAGCGTGAGGTGCTCGTAGGCGACGAACCTCGGCTGGCGGTAGAAGCGCCAGATCACGTCGGCGAGTGATTCGAGACGCGCCTCGAAGGTGTCGCCCACGATCACGGCCGACTCGAGCGTGTCGATCAGTTCGCACATGCCCGCCTGGAACGTGGCGAGGAGCAGGGCCTCTCGCGTGCCGAAGTGGTGCTGGATGACACCCCAGGTGACTCCGGCGCGCTTGGCGATCCGGTTCGAGCTCGCGCGGTAGAAGCCTTCCTCGAGGATGCACTCGATGGTCGCGTCGATCAGACGCGCGTGCGTCGCCGTCGCGGCGGCCGCGCTGGCGGTCATGTCGCCGCGGCTGTCTGGTCGGACGGTCGATGGTGACTCATGATGCGCGCGTGCTGACCGCGCCGATCGCGATGAGTTCCTCGATGCTTCGGCTACGGGACACACCATTGCCTAGGTGCCGCGCTCGCCCGCCTCGAGGGCCGCATCGCGCTCGCCCGCACCCTGGCGCGCTTCCCAACGTGGGACATCGACGACACCGAGCTCGTACCGGTGCACACCAGCACCGTGCGTGGCTTCGCGTCGGTCCCGATCCATCTCCGCTGAACCGACACGCACCCCGTACCGAGCCGCTCTCGATTCGTCGGTCGCAGACGTCGTCTCCACTGCGGCTGCGCAGGATCGAAGACGCGACGTGCTCCAGCCGCGGAACCCCCAATCGCCCGCAGTGTCTCACGATGCCCGTTGATCCGGCGCAACGAGATCATGAGGCGCTCAGAGAACCGTCGCGATGGACTGCGCGGCCGCGCCCGCGACGAAAGCGAGCGCCAGGAACATATACGCAAGGCGGAGATGTCGGTACTTCTTCTCCAAGAGGTATCGACCCATGTCGTGAATGTCGACGGTCTGCGCCTCGTACAACCCACTGTCGTCGCTCGCGATCTCCGCGATGATCTCGACGAATCGGTCCCGGGGCATCGACGCGAAATGTCCAAAGAACAAAGGGTTCTCATGCGAGTCGAAGTCGTGTCGCACCTCGCCCTTACGCGGGAACCGGAACTTGGGGACCACAACCGTGATCGCGGTAAGCAATGCCAACAATGTTCCTACCGCGACACCGGCGAGGCCGGGACGCAACGAATGTTCACTCCAACGGGTCGCCACGATCGTCAACACCAGTGATGACGTCGTGATGACGATGTTTGCCTTGAGGTCCGCCTGGCCGGTGTAGGCGACCAACGCCTGCTGCACGTTCCGCAGCAGTTCGTCGACCGAGCGACGAGAATGAACGTCGGCAAAGGGACGATCCCGACGCTCGGCATCGTCTTCGCTCGGCGCGCGCCGTATCGATTCCATGAGCGTGGAGCGTAGACGGCCCCCGCTGCCACGCGACGGACGCGAGCCGCACTACGCGCGGTCGAAAGACGAGCGGTTACTTTGTCACTGATGATTGCGCTCGACGAGGTCGCGGCGTTCGTGGCCGACCTGCCCGGTGTCACGGAGGGGGAACGTCACGGCAATCGGACGTGGTCGGTCGAAGGCCGCGCTTTCGTGTGGGTGCGGCCCTTCAGCAAGGCGGATATACGTCGCTTCGGCGACGCGCGGCCACCTGATGGGCCGATCGTCGCCGTTCGGGTAGCCGATCTCGGGGACAAGGAAGCGTTGCTCGCCGAGCAGTCGCGCGGCGTCTTCACGATTCCGCATTTCGACGGGTATCCCGCCGTGCTGATCCAACTCAAGGTCGTTACCAAGCGCGTCGCACGCGATGCGATTGTCGAGGGCTGGTTCACCTGCGCGCCGCGCAAGCTTCGCGAACAATTCATCGCACGGACCCGAGCCCGCGGACGCTGACAGCCGCCGTCATCGAGGCGATGAGTACAGCGGCAATAGCTGCGACGTTCCTTCGGTTTGTGCGGCACCACGCCGGCGACGCGATCCGCTGCACCATTTGCGGCACCACGCGCGCTGCAAACACCGGAAGTGCAGAAGGCCCGGCGCTCTCGCACCGGGCCTGACCTGCTGCTTCAGATGGTGGCGCGGGTAGCATTTGAACCTACGACCTTCGGGTTATGAGCCGACCCAGCGCCGTACTTTCCGGTCCGATCTACTCCCGTGCAGTACCGATCACGAGGCGATTCGCGCATCCGCCGTGACGTCTACTCCCCTCTGCTCCCGCCCAGTACCGCGATGAGCGGCAGAATTCACGGCACCACGCGCGATGCAAGACGACGAGTCGCGTCGAGTGGTGCACGTCAGGGACAGGCGCGCCGCGCTGCCCGGGTTGCCATTATGGGGTATCCCAGTACGGCACTTCGGGGATGCCCGCGCGGGCCTCTCCGCCGCGCGTTATGGGACGCGCGTTCTGGTCGGAGCCACGCTTCTTCGACCGCGACCGATCGGCAGTTCTGTATCTGGATCGTGGCGCTTCCCGTATGACCGCGTCGGGGGGAGCGTCGAGCCGTGGGTTTGGTCTCTTGGGTCAGGTCAACAGCCTGGGTCTCGGGTCACGGTGTAGTGCGTTGTTGTGGTTCCGATGGTCCAGGTGAAGTGCGCGTGGGATTGGACCGGCTCCGGGTGGAGCGCGGTCGTGAGCGGGATGCTCAGGAAGTGATACGTCTTCGATCCGTGGATGCCGCCACCGATCGCGCTGTACTGGCCGGAGTCGACGGTCCCGAACCCGTTCGACGTGACCGTCCAGTGGACGATGGTCCCGTTCGGGAACCGGTTATAGCCGACGTGCAAGAACATGCACTCGTTGAACTTCACCTCGAAGATGGTCGCTGATTGCTGCTGG
>DATCCI010000248.1:0-2662 GCA_036511415.1 Acidimicrobiia bacterium | reverse complement strand
CGGTCAAGCGGGCAAGCTCGCCCGTCTCTTCTCACGCCGCCGGCGACCCGAACGGCCGCGGCTCGGTTTCTGGACGCGCTGGGTCGGCGGCCTTCAGCGCCACCCGGTGGTTGCGGCAACCGCGGCGGGCGTGCTGATGCTCGCGCTGGCTGCACCCGTTCTCTGGCTGAGGCTCGGCTCGAGCGACACCGGCAACAACCCGACCTCGTTCACGACGAAGCGTGCCTACGACCTGCTCGCGCATGGCTTCGGCCCCGGCTTCAACGGCCCCCTCTCGCTGGTCGTCAAGCTTCCGCACGCCGGCGATACCGCCACGTTGGACGCATTCAGCGCCGCCGTTCGCCGCACGCCCGACGTCGCTGCCGTTGCACCGCCGCGCCTGAGCCCCTCCGGCGACGCCGCGGTGATCAGCGTCTATCCCAGCACGTCGCCGCAGAGCGCGACGACGACGGCGCTCGTCAAGCGTCTGCGCAACGTGGTCCTGCCGGCGGTCGAATCGCGCACCGGTGCGACCGTCTACGTCGGCGGCGGAACCGCGACGTTCATCGACTTCGCGACCGTTCTCTCGTCGAAGCTCTGGTTGTTCATCGGGATCGTCGTCGCGTTGTCGGCGCTGCTGCTGCTCGTGGTCTTCCGCTCGCTGCTGATTCCTCTCCAGGCGGCCGTGATGAACTTGCTCTCGATCGGCGCGTCACTCGGCGTGTGTGTCGCCGTCTTCCAGTTCGGCTGGTTCCCGGGCATTGCTTCCGGCCCGATCGACGCCTTCGTGCCGGTGCTGATGTTCGCGATCGTCTTCGGGCTCTCGATGGACTACGAGGTGTTCCTCGTCTCGCGCATCCACGAAGAGTGGGGCCTCCAGAAAGATGCGAGCGCCGCCGTCCGTGACGGCGTGATCGAGACCGGGCGCGTGATCACCGCCGCCGCGGCGGTCATGGTCGTCGTGTTCGCCTCGTTCATCTTCGGCGGCCAGCGCGTGATCGAGCTCTTCGGGCTCGGACTCGCGAGCGCCGTCTTCCTCGACGCGGTCGTGATCCGTTGCATCCTCTTGCCGGCGGTGCTCGAGCTCTTCGGCGACCGCACGTGGTACTTCCCCCGCGGTCTCGACCGGCGGTTGCCTCGCTTCGCGATCGAGCACGACGGCCCCGTGCCCCACGTGCAGCCGGCACGTCACGTGCTCGAGGAGGTGTAGGCCGAGATGAACGCACCGACCGCCGACGCGCCGCTTGCAGGGCGCGCGCTCACGACCGTCTTCGTCGCGTTGATGCTCGGCATGTTCCTCGCCGCGCTCGACCAGACGATCGTGTCGACGGCGCTGCCGACGATCGTCGGCGATCTCGGCGGCCTCAACCATCTCTCCTGGGTCGTCACCTCGTATCTGCTCGCATCGACCGTCTCGACGCCGATCTACGGCAAGCTCGGCGACATGATCGGGCGTAAGCCCGTCTTTCTCGCCGCGATCGTGATCTTTCTGGCCGGCTCGATGCTCGCCGGCCTGAGCCAGTCGATGGGCGAGCTGATCGGCTTCCGCGCGTTGCAAGGCGCCGGCGCCGGGGGCCTGATGGTCAGCGCGCAGGCGATCATCGCCGACATCGTTCCGCCGAGGCAGCGCGGCCGTTACATGGGCCTGATCGGTTCCGTCTTCGCAGTCGCCTCGGTCGCGGGCCCGTTGCTCGGCGGCTTCTTCGTCGACCAGATCTCGTGGCGCTGGGTCTTCTACGTCAACATGCCGATCGGCGCGCTCGCTCTGCTGATCGTGATCTTTCGCCTGCGCCTGCACGTACCGCCTACCCGCCATCGCATCGACTACTTCGGCGCTACGTTGCTAACGGGCGGCGTCGGCGCGTTGATCCTCCTCACCACGTGGGGCGGCAGCCAGTATGCGTGGGGGTCCGCGACTATCGTCGGGCTCGGTGTTGCCGGTGTTGCGCTGCTCACCGCATTCGTTTGGCAGGAACACCGCGCCGCCGAGCCGATCCTGCCGCTCACGCTCTTTCGCTCGAGCGTCTTCAACGTCTCGAGCGCAATGGGAACGACGATCGGCATGGCGATGTTCGGAGCGATCATCTTCATCCCGCTCTACCTCCAGCTCGTCTACGGCGCGAGCGCCACGTCATCCGGACTTCGGATGCTTCCGCTCATGACCGGCTTGCTCATCGCCTCGATCGCCTCGGGTCGCGCGATCAGCCGCGTCGGCCGCTACAAGGTCTTCCCGATCGCCGGAACCGGCATCCTCGTCGTCGGCATGTTCCTGCTCTCCAGGCTGAGTCTCACCACCGCGCCCTGGCTCGCCTCGGTCTACATGCTCGTCGTCGGGGTCGGCATCGGGCTCGTGATGCAGGTACTCGTGCTCGTCGTCCAGAACGACGCGCGGCCGGAGAACATCGGCGTCGCCACCTCGACCGCGACGTTCTTCCGGTCGGTCGGCGGGTCCTTCGGCGTCGCCATCTTCGGCGCGATCTTCGCGTCGCGCCTCTCCGGTCAGCTCGCCCACCTTCCGCGAAGCGTCGTCGACCGCCTCGGTAGCGGCGTGCAGCTCAGCCCGGCCGCGGCACGGCACCTTCCGCCGACCGTGCACGCCGACTTCCTGCAAGCCTTCGCCCACTCTTTGCACGGCGTCTTCCTCTGGGGCATGGCGATCGCCGTCGTTCCCTTCGCACTCTCG
>DATCCI010000247.1:0-2323 GCA_036511415.1 Acidimicrobiia bacterium | reverse complement strand
CGTCGGGCTCGACCGTTTGGTTGTGCCGCCCGGGCGCCCCGCCGGACCCGTGCGCCGGCGACCTCACCTCGACCGTGGAGGAAGCCGACGGCTCGACGTCGACCCAGTCGCTTCTTTTCGCGGGCCGCGCGCCGGTTGATTGTTTCTACGTGTACCCGACCGTCAGCGCCGAACCGACGGCGAACGCCGACCTGGTCATCCAGGCGGCCGAGATCGCGACCGCAAGAGCGCAGGTTTCGCGGTTCTCGCAGGTGTGTCGAGTGTGGGCACCGATGTATCGCCAGCAGACGGCTGCCGATCTCGACCGAACGGGCTTGAGCGGTGACCAGGCCGCAGCCGCCGTCGCATACGCGAGTGTGTTGTCGGCCTGGCGCGACTACCTCGCGCACGACAACGACGGAAGACCGGTCGTTTTCATCGGCCACTCGCAGGGTGCGGCCATCCTGATCAAACTGCTCGCATCGCAGATCGATCCGATCGCAGCACGCCGCGCGCAGATGGTTTCCGCGATCATCCTCGGCGGCAACGTCCAGGTGCCGTCCGGACACCCCGTTGGCGGCAGTTTCCAGCGCATCCCCGCGTGTGCATCGGCGGCACAGCTGCATTGCGTGATCGCCTACTCGTCGTTCGATCAGCAGCCACCGCTCGCGGCGTTGTTCGGCCGGCCCGGCCAGGGTGTGAGCCTTCAGTCCGACCAGCGGGCTTCGGCCGGTCAGCAGGTGCTGTGCACGAACCCCGCCGCGACCGGTGGCGGCGTCGGCGCGCTCGAGCCCTACTTCCTCGCCGCCGGCCGCAAGGCTCGCGGCGCGCCCATCGGTACGCCGTGGGTGACGTATCCGGACATGTACTCCGCGCAGTGCCACACCGCGAACGGCGCGACGTGGCTGCAGGTGAACGCCGTCGGTGGCGCCGCCGACCAGCGACCCGAAGTGACTCCGAACCTGGGGCCGCGCTGGGGTCTTCACGCCGACGACATGAACCTCGCGCTCGGGAACCTCGTCGCGCTCGTCGGCGCGCAGGTCCGCGCCGACCACGCCTGATCGATTCTCGATGATGGAAGCAGACGTCGTCATCGTCGGCGGCGGGCTCCTCGGTCTCTCGACCGCGTGGGCGTTGCGCGGCCGGCGCGAGGTCGTGTTGCTGGAGCGGGACACCATCGGAAACCCGCGCAGCGGTTCCCACGGGCCGACGCGTATCTTCCGGCTGGGCTACGCCGACCCGCGGTATGTCGCGATGGCGCAGCGGGCGGAGGAGCGCTGGCGCGCCCTCGAGCGGGAAACCGGCGTGCGCCTGTTGCACCCGACGCCGCAGCTCACGTTCGGGCCGGGCGCCGACGAGGTGTTCGATGCCCTCATGGTGGCCGGTGCGCCCGCGGAACGCATCACCGGCGCGGCGATCGCCCAGCGCTTCCCCGCCTTCGCAGGTCGGGGAGACGCGGTGCTGGAACGGGCCTCGGCCGTGATCGCCGCTGAACGTACGTTGACGACATTGCGCGCCCACGCCGGTGCGGAGCTGCGCGAGCACGTGCGCGTCGAACGCCTCGACGCGCGCCACGTCGAGGCCGATGGCGAGATCATCGAGGCGCGAAGCGTCGTCGTGTGCGCGGGACCTTGGACACGTTCTCTCGTGCCGGGCGTCACGACCACGACGACACTCGAGCACGCGGGCTACCTGCGCGCAGGCCCGGGGCTGCCGATCTTCATCGACTTCACCGCGCCCGCGGTCTACGGACTTCCGACGCCCGGCTCGGAGCTCTACAAGCTCGCAGTCCACCACGGAGGTCCCGCAATCGACCCCGACGCCGAATTCGCACCCGACCCGGACGCAATCTCCCTACTGCAGCACGCGATCGACCGGTGGCTGCCCGAGGCCGAGCTCGTCGATGTCGATGTCTGCCCTTACGACAACACTGCCGACGAGCACTTCATCGTGCAACGAATCGGTGGAGTCGTCGTCGGGGCGGGTACGTCCGGCCACGCCTTCAAATTCGGCCCGCTGCTCGGCGAACAGCTCGCCCAACTCGTGGTGGACGGCAACTGAACTCAGTGCACGCGTGCGCGCGACTGTCATACATTCCGGGTCATGGCCTATGCGGACTATCAAGCACTTCGCATCCGCGTCGACGGGGGAATCGCGCGCGCGACGATGGATCATCCCCCGATCAACCTTCTCGACCTCGCCCTCATCTTGGAGCTCGACCGCTTCGGCCGCGAGGTCGAGGCGGATAGCTCCGTTCGAGTGGTGGTGCTCGACTCGGCCGATCCCGAGTTCTTCGCCGCTCACGCGGATGTGAGCCTGATCCAGAGGTTGCCCACCGACGACA
>DATCCI010000246.1:0-2053 GCA_036511415.1 Acidimicrobiia bacterium | reverse complement strand
CCGAGGCGTCGCGCGCGTTCGGGGCCCGCGTGAAGCGAACGTACGGTTCCACCGAGGCGCCGACGATCATCACCGACGGCCACGCGATCGGCGAGGTCGAGCTGCGCGTCGACGACAACGGTGAACTCCTCGTGCGCGGGCCCGAGGTGTGCGTCGGCTATCTCGATCCCGCGCAGACCGCCGAGGCGTTCACATCCGACGGCTGGTTCCGCACGGGCGATCTCGCGGCGATCGGGGCTTCCGGCGCGATCGAGATCGTCGGCCGGCTGAAGGACGTCGTCATCCGCGGCGGCGAGAACATCAGCACCGCGGAAGTCGAGCAGGTGCTCGAGGCCCATCCCGACGTCCGTCACGCAGTCGCGGTGGGCGAGGCCGATCCACTGATGGGCGAACGCGTCGTCGCGTTCGTCGAGGGCGCCGCGGACTTCGATCTCGACGCGTGCCGGGCCTGGTTCGTGGCGCGGGGCATCGCCCGGTTCAAGACCCCGGAGCGGGTCGTGGTCGTCGACGCGATCCCCCTCCTCGCGACGGGCAAGCCCGATCGGGCGGCGCTCCGAGCGCGGGTCGCGCAAGCCCGCTGAGGTTCACTCCCAAGGTGAGGTGTCGACCCCCATCATCTCGAAGCCCTTGATCACAGCGCGGGGATTCAGCCTCCCGGGCTTCCAGTGGAAGTTGTACATCCGCTCGTTCGCCACGTTCTGTACGAACAGCTTCGCCTGGTCGAGATTCACGAGAACGCCCCGGGTCGCGGTCTGCCGTTCGTAGCGCTCGGCATGCTCCGCGTCGAGCACGTAGTTCATCGAATCGCACATCCGGCTCATGTCGACGTTGTTCCAGTCGTACGGAGAGAGCGAGATGTGCAAGAAGATCCCCGGCGGAGTGACCGACTGCATCTCGAAATTCTTCGACACGAGCGTGATCGGCGTGAAACAGCAGGCGCAGTGCGATTCGAGCCGAACGGACTTGTCCTTGAACGGCGGCATGTGCGAGAAGGCGATCGCTTCGCTCGCGCATCCGACGAAGGAGTGGAACTCGTCGTCGATGTAAGCGCGTACCTGCGACGGGAATGACGAGAACGGCGGCGCCTTCAACAGATTGCAGTTCTGCGTGTCCTCGTTGACGACGATGTCGATGCCGAGTTGGAGCTCTTTGTACGCCCCGATGATGCGGTGCCGGTCGAGTCCGGTGGCCTGGTGCACCTCGAGCAGGGTCGGGCCGCGACCGTGCTCGCACCAGAACTCGAACACGGTCGCCCGCACCTGCTTGGCGTTGTCGGAGAACTCGAACTCGGGGACGTTCTGCGGCATGGGTCGCAGACTACGCAGCCGCGGGCAACCTCTCGTCGAGCACGACCTGGTTGTGGCCGTCGGTGACCCAGATGCGACGCGCGTCGGCCAGCGGCACTGCGGCGGTCATGACGAGATTCGCCGGCGCGGCGGTGCCGCGGAAGGTCCCCGCCGCGATCCGATCGCCGTCGGCGCCGGTGAGCCACAGCCAGTAGTAGTCGCCGTCGTGCAGGCCTGATACGTGGAACGCGACCTGGGTGCCCGCCGCGCCCGCGCGGAGCGTCGCGGCCGCGCTGACCCCGGACCGCGACGCGAACACGATCCGCGTGCCGGGCGACGAGCTGCCCGGCACGACGAGAACGAAGGCGACGACCGCGGCCGCGATCGCAACTGCCGTGGCGGCGGCCGCCGCGACCCGGCGGCGCATCCGGGCGCGTCGCGCCGCGCGCCGGGCGGTGCGCTCGTCCGAGAGCCGGCCCACGACATGCGTCCCCAACGCGGGCGGCGGCTGCGCGAGACCGCCCGCATCGCGCGACGGGTCGGCGAACGGCAGCGCGGCCGCGACCGACGTCAGCTCCCGCAGCTCGGCCCGGCACTCGGCGCAGCCGTCGAGATGAGCGCGCAGCGCGAGCGCTTCGGCCGGATCGGCACCGCCGAGGGCCACCGCGCCCAGCGTGGCACGCAGTTCGCGACACGCGTCAGACGTCATCGGACCAACCCAGTTCCTCGAGCGCCAGCCGCATCGCCTTCAGCGCGTAGTAGACGCG
>DATCCI010000245.1:0-3087 GCA_036511415.1 Acidimicrobiia bacterium | reverse complement strand
GCTCTAGACTTCGGCGCCGTCCTCGTTGTTCGCCCGTGCTGCAGAGGTCCGCTTCCTTGACCGATCCCGCTGCCGTGGGCACGAACTCCGACGACATCGCCGAAATCGGCGACACAGATCCCACTGTGGATCAGTCGTCGGCGACACCATCAGTGATATCGCGCAACGCCTATCGATACGCGCTTACGTCGATGTCAGTCACTTTGGCGACCATCGTTCCGTTGTTTCGCCAAACCGATAATCGGAGTTGGCGAACCGTTTGGGCCGAGGACGGCTACATCTACTTCGAGCAGGCCAAGCAGCATGGCGCCTTGGCCGTTCTATTTCGCGGCTATGCGGGGTATCTTCAGTTGCCCCCCAGGCTGCTCGGGGCGCTGTCGACGACTATTCCGATTCGCAGCCTGTCGATCTACTACGCGTTTTCCGCGACATTCGTTGGTGCGCTGTTGGCGTGGTTCACCTATTCCTTCTCGGACGGCTGGATCCACTCGCGTCCCGTCCGCTTTGCCCTTGCATCCCTCGTCGTTCTCATGCCTGCGCTCGGCTTCGAAAACACTGCGAACGCCACGGATCTGATCTGGGTCTTTGTTGCCGTCGCGCCTTGGGCGCTGATCTCCCTTTCCGAGCGGCCTCTTGACATAGTGATCAGGGCGGTCGTCGCGTTTCTCGCCGCGACAGCGACACCATTAACCGTGCTGTTCCTACCGCTCGCAATTGGCTACGCGTTCATCCGCAAAACCCGTGCGACCTTGATCGTGACCGCGATCTTCTGTCTCGGCATCGTTACCCAGCTTCTCGTGGTGCTGCATACCACCAGCGCGCCGCGCGTGCCACCGCCCACATGGCCGCTCTTGAAAGCGTCCGCCGTACGCGTCTTCGCAATGTTCCTTATCGGCGACAAGGGCACTTCCTGGGCGTGGAACGACCATCAAGGGCTGTTGATCGTCGCCTCGACCGTTGGCGTCGCGGCCATCTTCGCGACGCTTATACCGGGCGCCGGACGGGCGGCTCGGATCCTCGCGGCGGTCCTCGGGGCGAGCTCAGTGATGGCTTTCATCCTTCCCGCACGGCAGCGCGGCTTGACCAACCTCCTCCTTGGGTTGACGAACGCCTATCACCCCGAGTTCCTCCGCTTTAGCGTCGTGCCAGTGATGCTGCTGGCCAGCGCCGTCGCCGTCCTGGTCGCGCCGAAGGCTCGCGCCGCCTCCGGGCGGATCGCGAGCGCCGCACGAGTCGCATTCGTTGCCCAGGTCGCAGTCCTCACACTCGTCGGCTTCTCTGTCACAAACTACCGCTCGACCATGTATTCCTGGACCGGCAGCCTCACGCGTACCTATGACAAGAAGTGTCTGAATCAGCGTTTGGACAAGGTCGTGAAGATCCAAACAGATCCATTAGGATATTGGCCCGTGACGCTTCCGTGTCGCGATATCGCTCCGTGAACGGCCTAACGTTTCGCTGCCGGTGCACGACCGAGCGCGAGAGCTCCGTCCGCATAGCGCAGTGATTCCTTCACGACGCACACCTTGCCAATCGAGCGCGTGCAGTTTCGCACACCACCACACATCGGGGACGCTTGACCGGTCGGGTCCGGCTACTTCGACTTGGAGTCGAGGTACGCCAAGTACACCTCGCGTGGCCAGTAGCGATCCGACTTCACGTCGTCCGCCTCGACCAGTTCGGCTCTGACTCGGTCGTAGTCGTAACAGTTGAGCTCGTACCGGTTTCGCCACGGGTCGGAGAGATCGAACGCCCAACAAAGGTCGAAGTCCACGAGATCGGCGAGTACGAGCGGCGCGCCGCGCGGATTGTCGATCCCGCAGGGTAATGAGCGGGCGAACGACATGAACCTGTCCGCGTCGACGCTGAACGCAACGCCGGTCTGCTGCGGAACCATCGGGTGACTCTCAGTGGCCTCGAACAGCGCCAGCGTCGTCCTCCCGCCATCGGCCGAGATCTGGAGCGGACCACCCTCGAACCCGGTCGCCCAGAAGTCGTACGCATCGACGGGTTCGAACCCGAGATGCTCCGCGTACCAGCGGGCAGCCTGCGCTCGATCCGGCACGCGGATGTGCACATGGTCGAGCCGTCCCATTCGGAATCCCGACCGCGGGGTCTGCACGCCTCCAGCGTAGATGCCGAAGGCAGGCTGACGGTCGGCGTCTGTCAGAGGTGAAGCGACGGCCGTTTGCATCGCAAGAGGAGCTTGTCGTCGTTGTAGTACTCGATCCACCGCATGAGCTCCGGCGCGGGCGCGACCGGCGGAGACCCGGCGCGGTCGGCGCCGGTGTGACCCGACGCGGGAACGAAACCGATCTTCAGGCGCGCCGCCGCGACCTCGAACCCGGCCGCGCCGAACACACCGGCGACCTCGTCGATGCTGTAGAGCTTTGGGAGCTGCAATTCCTCGACATGGGCACGATGCCAGTCGGCCATGAGCGGACTTGCGGCATGCACGCCCATGACGGCGTAGTACGAGCCGCCGGGCGCCAACGCCTCCAAGATCGCGCGCGCATGCGCGGACAGGTCGTGGATCAGGTAGAGGACCTCGTGGCTGAACGCAACGTCGAAGCTCCCCCAACCAGGAGGCACTGAGTCGGCGACCTCGAAGTGCAAGGGTCGCGGCCCGGCGAGACGACGCGCATCGTCGATCGCCCCCGATGCGGGGTCATAGCCACGGCCCTCGGCGATCGCACACGCGTCGCTGACGAGGCACAGAAAGCCTCCCCGGTTGCACCCGGCGTCCAAGACCCGCTTTCCGGCCAAGTCAACGTCGATGGTGTCGAGCATCGCCTTCCAGACGAAGCCATGCTCGTTCTGCATCGCCTCGTCCTCGACCGCGCCCCGCCAATACAACCTGCCGTCAGCCACGCGGCCAACCGTACCGGTGCCTATTGGCAACCGCGTCTCGAGCGCCACTCATCTCGAGTGATCTCGTAGTGACTCGCCATGACCTCGCCTCGCCTCTCGTCGGCCGGGACACTCACCTCTCGGATCAGTCTCATGCCGAGACGCTCGGCGACGCGAACGGAGCGCGGGTTGTCGGCTTGCGGTAGAGAACACACCGAATCGAGACCCAACGTGGCG
>DATCCI010000244.1:0-2801 GCA_036511415.1 Acidimicrobiia bacterium | reverse complement strand
TCCTCTATGCCCGCGCCTCGCTCGCGGTGTGCCGCGCCGGCGCAGGCACGATCGCCGAGCTGACGGCGGTGGGGTTGCCGGCGGTGCTGGTGCCCCTGCCGGGCGCGCCGAGCGACCACCAGACCCGCAACGCGCAGACGCTGGAACGCGCCGGTGCCGCGGTGATGCTTCGTGACGGCGAATGCGATCCGGCGCATCTCGACCAAATCGTGTCGAAGCTCCTGGGCGCCGGCGATCGACTCGAGGCCATGAGTCGCGCCGCGCGCGGCCTCGGACGGCGTGACGCGGCCGCGCGGCTCTCCGATCTCGTGGAGGAGCATGCCGGTGGCGCGTGACCAGGCCGCTCCGGCCTTGTTCGACCTGTCCCGTCCTCGCCGGGTGCACATCGTCGGCGTCGCGGGCGCGGGTATGAGTGCGATCGCCCTCGTGCTGGCGCGCATGGGTCACACGGTCAGCGGTTCCGACATCAAGAGCGCGGTCGTGCTGGAACGCCTCGCGGCGGCGGGCGTCGACGTACACGTCGGAAATCGAGCCGAGCACGTGCCCCTCGATGCCGACGCGGTGGTGTACTCGACCGCGATCCCGCGTACGAACGTGGAGCTGGTCGCCGCCGACGAACGCGGCATCCCGGCACTCCACCGGTCGATCGCCCTCGCCGCGCTCGCGGCGACGCGCCGAACGATCGCGGTCGCCGGTTCGCACGGCAAGACGACCAGTGCGTCGATGCTCGCGCTCATCTTGCGCAGCGCGGGCTGGTCGCCCAGTTTCGTGATCGGTGGAGAGGTGAACGAGGTCGGCAGCAATGCCGCGTTCGGGGAAGGGGAGTGGCTGGTCGTCGAGGCCGACGAGAGCGACGGCACGTTTCTCCATCTGTCGCCGCAGGCGGCGCTGGTGACGAACATCGAGCCCGACCACCTCGATCACTACGGAAGCTTCGAAGGGCTCGTGCGGGCGTTCGAGCAATTCGTGACCTCGGTCGACGGCCCGATCGTGTGTTGCGCCGACGACACCGTCGCGGCCCGCATCGCCGGCGAGCGGCCGGCGATCCGCACCTACGGCTTCGCACCCGGCGCGCACTACCGGATCGTCGACGAGGTCGTCGGCGCGCAAGGTTGCCGGTTCACGTTGATCGGCGACGAGGTTCACACCGCGATCACGGTCCCCGCCGGTGTGAAGGCGTCGACCAACGCCGCCGGCGCGATCGCGATCGCGTTGGAGCTCGGTGTCGATATCGAGGCGGCCGTGCGTGCGCTCGCCGTCTTCGGCGGCGTCGCGCGCCGGTTCGAATACCGCGGCGAGCGCGACGGAGTGACCTTCATCGACGACTACGCCCACCTTCCCACCGAAGTCGGCGCCGCGATCGCCGCCGCGCGCCAGGGGCCGTGGCGCCGCGTGGTCGTGGTGTTCCAGCCGCATCGCTATACGCGCACCGCGTCGATCGGGCCGCAGTTCGCCGACTCGTTCACCGAGGCCGACGCCCTGGTACTGACCGACGTCTTTCCCGCGGGCGAGACCCCGATCCCCGGAGTCTCCGGTCGAGTCATCCTGCGCGCCGTGCTCGACAACCATCCGGCGTTACCGGTCGCGTACCTCCCTCGGCCCGCCGACCTGGTTCCCGTTCCGGCGCGGTACGCGCGTGCGGGCGACCTCGTGTTGACGCTCGGCGCGGGCGATCTCACGACCATGCCCGACGTCTGGCTCGGTGAGCGGTCGTGAGGAGCGGAGCGGTCGGAGACGTGGCCGCCGCGCTCGAGGCCCGCGTTGGCGGGTCCGTCGAGCGTGACGCGCCCTCCGGGGCTCTCACGACCTACCGGTGCGGGGGGCCCGTCGCCGTGCTCGTGCGGATCGGAAATGAGCACGACCTCGACGAGATCGCACCGGTTCTCGTCGAACACCCAGACGTGCCGGTCCTCGTGATCGGGCGGGGTTCGAATCTGCTGATCGCCGACCGCGGCTTCGCCGGAGTCGCGATCGTGCTCGCGGGCGAGCTCGAACGCATCGACGTCGACCCGGGCCGGGCGCGCGTCGAGGCCGGCGGCGCGGCCGCGCTTCCGGTGCTCGCCCGTCAGGCTGCGAAGGCCGGGATCGGCGGCCTCGAGTTCTACGTCGGTATTCCCGGAAGCGTCGGCGGCGCATTGCGCATGAACGCCGGCGGTCACGGTGCGCAGACCGAAGACGTCGTCGTCTGGGCGCGAGTGCTCGATCTCCGCGCCGGTCGCACGCGGCGGCTCGGCAAGGAAGAGCTGGGGCTCGACTACCGGCGCTCGGTACTCGGTGCCCGCGACGTCGTGCTCGCCGCCGGGTTCGCCGGCTTCGAGGACGACCCCGTGGTGTGCGACCGCCGTATCGACGAGATCGTGCGCTGGCGCCGCGAGCACCAGCCCGGCGGGCAGAACGCGGGCTCGGTATTCACCAATCCGCCGGGTGACACCGCGGGCCGGCTCATCGATTCGTGCGGTCTCAAGGGCCTACGGGTCGGGGGAGTGGTCGTCTCCGCGAAACACGCCAACTTCTTCGCGGCCTCGCCCGGTACGCGTGCCGACGACGTGCTCGCACTCGTTCGGCTGGTGCAGAGCCGGGTCGAGGCGGAGACGGGGGTGCGCCTGGTTCCGGAGTTGCAACTCGTCGGGTTCGCCGACGATCCGGAGGAGGTCGGAGGGTGACGTCGCCGCCGGAGGGTATCGACCCGCGTATTCGCGAACGCCGCATCGAGGTGCAGCGCCAAGCCGGCCGCCGCCGCCTGCGCGTTCTGCTCGTGGTGTCGAGCGTGCTCAGCGCGGCCGGCCTCGCGTTCTTGGCGG
>DATCCI010000243.1:0-4850 GCA_036511415.1 Acidimicrobiia bacterium | reverse complement strand
GTCGAGCCGGGCCGCGCCGCGGTGATCCTCGAATTCGAGCCGGTGGTGGCCGGGATCATCGGCTACTGGGTCGGCGAACGGCTCGGGGTTTCCGGCTACGTCGGCGCGGCGATCATTCTCCTCGGCATCGTCATCGCGGAGTCGCGCGCCTGGAGGGCGGCAGGACCGGCATCCAGACCTACTTGACCGAGCGGTCAAGGCGCGGTGAGAATCGTCGCGATGACGGAAACGACGAAGCCGCGCGCGCCGTTCGCACCCTGGGATCGCCGGGAGCTGCCGGGTCTGTTCACGGTCGACGAGTCGGCCCGGCGGGTGGGCAACTACAAGTGGGCGGAGATGCGCCTGTTCGAGGTGCTGGGCGGGTGGGTCGCGACGATCCCCGAGCTCGACGTGAAGCTGGTGCTCGGTCGCCACACCTACCACCATGCCTGGCACTCGGAGCTGTGGCACAAGCGCCTGCCCGAGCTGCGCGAGATGAACCCGGACCGGCTGACGGTCCCGCCGAACGATGCGTTCGTGACGTTCATGGACGCGATCCGCGAGCCGGAGGCGCCCGGGCTCACGATCGAGAAGCTCGTCGGCGTTTATCGTGTCCTGATCCCGCGGTTCATTTCCGTGTACACGTACCACCTGAACGGCACGAGCACGATCACCGATGCCCCGACGATCCGTTCGCTCAAGTTCGCGCTGCAGGACGAATTCGACGACTGGCGCGACGGCGAGATGTTGCTCCAGTCGCTCATCGATACGCCTGAGAAAGTGGAACGGGCCGGTCGCCGGCAGATGGACCTGGAGCAGCTGTACCTCGTATCGGGCGGCATCGCCGGCCCCGGTAGCCTGGGAGAATCGGTTGAGGAGGTCGGTGTCTCATGAAGAGGATGCTTCCGGAGTCCGAGCTGGCGCGCGACGAGCGGTTCGTGCGCACGAAGATCGAGGATCGTCTCTTCGATCCGCGCGGTCCGAAGGTCGCGCAGCGCAACACCGGTCCCGCGCGCATGGGTGTCGACCGTCCCGCCGCCGGTGAGCGTTCTCGCTCGCTGATGCACGGCATCTTCGTGGGCGAGATCCAGGCGCTCGAAGGTGCCGGCCGCACGTGTTACGACTTCGACGAGGATGTCGCGCCGTTCCAGCTGAAGCTCGACATGGCGCGCCAGTGCTGGGACGAGTCGCGTCACTGCGAGATCTCGGTGAAGCTCGGTGACCACATGGGTGCCGAGATCGGCGAGTACACGGAGTCGACGTTCCTCTTCGCGGCCGCGTGCAACCCCGACCCGGTATTGCGCCTCTGCGGAGTGAACCGCGCGCTCGAAGGCCTCGCGATCGACGTGTTCAACTCGATGAAGGACTTCGGGAACGAGTCGGGCGATCCGATCCTCGAGTTCTGCGAGGACTGGATGCTCGCCGACGAGGTCACCCACGTGAAGATGGGATCCGACTGGCTGCGCCGGCTCACCGACACCGATCCGGAGCGCCGCGAACGCGCGCTCGAATTCCAGCGGACGGTCGACGCGATCTTCAACCTCGGCGGCTTCCGGGGTGAGGACGACGAGAACCCGATTCAACTTGCTCGCGACTTCCGCCGCCTCGCGGGATTCAGCGACGAGGAGAACGACTCGCTGGCGAAGCTCGCCCGCGAGTCGACCGAACAGGCGCGCCAGATGGCCGAGGCCGCGACCGCCGCGCTCGAGGCGTCGGCTCAGGGTTCGTGACCAAGATCAGCGTCACGCCCGATCCGTTCACGCTCGTCCCGTACGACACCGACGAGATCAGGGCACTCGTCGAAGAAGCCGCCGCCCTCGCCGAGATCCCGCCCGGCGCCGACATCGCGTTGACGGTCGACGAGGAGTTGTTCGCACCGCTCACCGGTCACATGTCCGACGTCGTCGACGGGCGCGTCGTGCTTTGGATCTCGGGCGGCAACTTCGAGGACAACAAGCGGCCCTGCCATTTCTCGGCCGATCAAGCCCGCGTCGACCTCGCGGTCATGATGCTGCGGGCCAAGGATCGCCTCTCCGACGACTTCGCCGCCGCACCTCCCGACGCCGAGCTCTCGCGCGGCGAGCGCGCCGCGTGGGATGCGTACGCGGTCGGACGGGCCCGACGGCTCGGCCTCGACGTCCGGCGCCCGCGCCAGCTGTACGACTTCCGGCTCCAACACGGCTTCGCCGACGTGGCCGACGCCGCGTTCGCGCGGTGCTGGGACGCCGAGCACGTCACGTGGGAAGGCCTGCGCGAGATCTGCAAGGAGACCGGTGCCGCCGACCGCGGACCCACCAAGGTCCCCGTCGATCTCCTCCGACAAAAATAGGAGACGAAGGCGAAGCCGACCGGAGGGGAGGCGCAGCCGGAGTCGACCCATGAACACTGTTACTTCAGGTCGTGGGCGGAGATGGTGTCGAAGAGATCGATCTCGGGCTTCGCCGCGACCGATGCGATGGCGGCCTGGGCCATGTCGGCCATGAGCGCCGAGTCCAGGTGCGCCTGGACCGCGGCGGCCGATTCCCACTTCTCGATCACCAAGAACCGGCCCGGCCGGGTGACCGATGCGACGAGATCGACGTTCCGGCACGCGGCATCGACCCGGGTCATCACGACGTAGCGGGAGAGCGCGCTCAGCAGCGATTCCTCAGCCCCCGGGCGGGCGTCGAAGCGCGCCGTCAGTAGCGCGATCTCGACGGCGGGCTCGCCTGGTCCGGACACCGTTGCCCCTCCCCTGGGGTCGAAAAGGGCGGCTTGACGAGGTGGTTATCGTACAGAGCACGGGGTGAGGTCACCGAGCCGGCGGGCTCTTGGGTGTCGATCCGAAGAACTTCTGGTGACGGCTGTCCGAACGAAGGATTTGATCGGTGGCGAAGGAGCGAATTGAGCGGGACGAGGAAGACCTGGTCCGGCTCTATCTCACCGACATCGGTCAGTATCCGCTGCTCACCAAGGACGACGAGGTTCGCCTCGCCCAGCAGATCGAGAAGGGCAACGCTGCTCGCGAGCAGCTGAACGCCGGGAAGGGCCTGACTCCCGCGAAGAAGCGAGAGCTGCGGCGCAGCTCCCGCCATGGTGACGACGCCCAGCAGACGTTCGTGCAATCGAACCTGCGCCTCGTCGTCTCGATCGCGAAGAAGTACCAGGCGTCGGGTCTTCCCCTCCTCGACCTGATCCAAGAGGGCAACCTCGGCCTGATGCACGCCGTCGAGAAGTTCGACTGGCGCAAGGGCTTCAAGTTCTCGACCTACGCGACCTGGTGGATCCGTCAGGCCATCACCCGTGGCATCGCGAACACGGGCCGCACGATCCGCCTCCCCGTGCACGCGGGCGACACGCTCGCCCGGCTGCAGAAGGCCCGGTCGCGCCTGGAGCTCAAGCTCGGCCGTCCCGCGACGCTTTCGGAGCTCGCGGCCGAGGTCGAGATGCCCGAGGACAAGGTGACCGAGGCACTTCGCTTCGCGGCCGAGCCTCTCTCACTGTCCGAGCCGTTGCGCGAAGACGGCGACGCGGAGCTCGGCGACATCGTGGAGGACCGCTCCGTCGAGTCTCCGTTCGAGGTCGCGGCGACCGCCTTGCTTCCCGCCGAGATCGAGAAGTTGCTGGCACCGCTCGACGAGCGGGAGCGGCAGATCCTCGCGTTGCGGTTCGGTCTCGACCGCGGCGAGCCGCGGACGCTCGAAGAGGTCGGCGAGTACTTCAACCTCACCCGGGAGCGCATCCGCCAGATCGAGGCCCGGGCGATGTCGAAGCTGCGCCACCCGAGCGCCGACACCGGCGCTCGCGACCTGCTCGCGGTCTAGCTCACCGGTCCGCCCGTTCGGGCCGCCCGGGCCACGACGAGACTGGCGAACCTCCGCGTTCGCCGCGCACCATAGAAATGTGCAACTCGCGGGGCGGGTCGAGCGTCTGGACCTCGTGCAGACGGTCGCTCCGCTGGCAGTCCGTAACGAGGTGCTGCTCGACCGCCTGTACCGCACCCACGCGCCCGCGGCGCTTCGCTTCGCGTTGATGCTGACCGGAGAGCGGGAGCTGTCCGAGGACCTGGTGCAAGAAGCGTTCGTGCGGGTGGCCGCCAAGCTCGACACACTGCGCGAGCCCGACGCGTTCGGGGCCTATCTCACCCGTGCGGTGGCGAATCTTGCGAAGTCGCACTTCCGTCACCAGCAGGTCGTCGCCCGGCACGAGCGCACGATCGACGTCAGCTCGCTCGTCGTGCATCCGGCCGATGTGGTCGCGAGCGACACGCTGCTGATCGCGCTCCGCCGTCTGCCGATGCGCCAGCGTGCCGCCATCGTCCTGCGCTACTACAACGACGCGTCGCACGACGACATCGCCCGCATCCTCGACATCCCGCTCGGAACCGCGAAGTCGCTTCTCTCACGCGGTCTCGCGAAGTTGCGCGAGGGGATCCGCGATGCGTGACGCGCTCGAAGAGCGGCTCGCAGAGCGCTTCCGCACCGTCGGCGAAACCGTCGACGACGAGCTGCCGCCGCCCCTCGATCTCGAGCTGCAGGTGCTGCGGCGCCGCCGGCGCACGCAGAGGTCGCGTCGGTGGTCGGGCTTGAGTGCCGCGGCGGCGATCGTGGCCGTCGCGACGATCGTTGCGGTCGTGCACGGCACGACGGGGCAGGGTGCGATCCGGATCGCGACGTCGTCGACGACGACGGCGCCGGTGCACGACTCCTTGCAGCCCGGCACCGTGATGCTCTCGGCGCGCGGCCGGTATGTCATTTCGCTCGACGCCAAGGGTCACACGAACGCGACGATGGTCCAAGTTCCGCACGGCGACATCACGTACGCGCGGGCGACAGACGATCACGGCGCGCTCTGGTATCTGTCACTCAAGCACGGACCCGAGGCGTGCGGCG
>DATCCI010000242.1:0-2391 GCA_036511415.1 Acidimicrobiia bacterium | reverse complement strand
CGTAACAACACGCCGTCGACGACCAGCGCATTCAGCGTCTGCATGACCGGTAGCGGGATCGACAGGTAGTCGATCGACTTGAAGTTCGTGTCGCCGCCGTGGAAGTCGGGCACCGGAGGCAGACCGTTGTCGAAGAAGTCGGGTGCCATCACGTTCGCGCCCGCGCCCGCGACGTGCAGCACCACCGGCACACCCGCCTCTGCGCACGCCGCCCACATCGGTTCGAGGGCAACGTGGCTCGGTGAGTGCCCGGCCGGGTACTGCCCGACCCAGATCGCGGCACTACCCGCGTCGATCGCTTGGGTGGCGAGCGTGACCGCGGCCGCGGTGTCACCGACCGGCACGACGGTGACCGGCAGGAGGCGGGGGTCGACCGAGCACCAGTCGAGCACGGCACGATGTTGTGCGCGCGCGAGCGCCACCGCGAGCTCGTGATCGCCGTCGCGGTCGAAGCGCAGCGCGTGCGGGCTCGTGAACGTGTCGAACACGAGCTGGCTCGCGAAGCCGAGCAGGTCGAGCGCCGCGCCCCGGTCGCGGTTCAGGAACGAGCCCGTCGCGAGGAAGTTCTTGCGCAACGTGATCTCGGCCGCGTCGTCGGCGCGATACGCCGGATCGTGGTGCAGGGCAGCGGCACGTTCGACGGCGTCGCCCGGGGTCGTGTCCTCGTTGGCGTCGTTCCACACGAGCGGGAACCGCTCCCGGGTCCGGGCGTCGAGGTAGGGGTGCAGCCAGTCGGCCGGCTCCATGATGTGCGAGTCGGCGTCGTGCATCGGTCTCGTCGCGTAGGCCACGGCCGCGAGGCTAATTGAGGCTTCCCCGGGTTCGCCCGGGCGGGTGGCCCGGGCCGGCTCTCTCGGGCTCCGGCCCGAAAGTACGGGTCGGTGGCGCTGACCAGCTATTCTGGTGCTTCGGGTTCCCACGCCATCTGCCGGGGCCCGCGGCCGTCCCTCACCTGTTTCCCGTTCGGAGATGCCGAGGATCGGCCTCCGATACGACGTACAGGTTGAGGAGCAACGTGACCACATTCAGATCGCTCGGCCTCCGGGCCGAGATCGTCGACGCCCTCGCGGCCCAGGGCATCGTCGAGCCATTCCCCGTACAGGCCGCGACCATCGAGGACGCGCTCGCCGGGCGTGACGTGTGCGGCAAGGCCAAGACCGGCTCGGGCAAGACACTCGCGTTCGGTCTGCCGTCCCTCCAGACCGTTCACGCGGCCCGGCCCGGACATCCGACCGCGCTCGTCCTCGTCCCGACCCGCGAGCTCGCCAAGCAGGTCGTCGACGTGCTGAGCCCGATCGGCAAGCAGATCGGCGTACGCGTCGCCGCGTTCTACGGCGGCACCTCGATGGACCGCCAGATCCGCAACCTGACGCGCAAGATCGAGGTCGCAGTGGCGACCCCGGGCCGGCTGATCGATCTGCTCGAGCGCGGCGAGTTGGATCTCGACGACATCGGGATCCTGATCATCGACGAGGCCGACCGTATGGCCGACATGGGGTTTCTGCCGCAGGTCGAATGGATCATGCGCAAGGTCCCCGACAATCGCCAGACGCTCCTGTTCTCGGCGACGCTCGACCGCGAGGTCGATGTGCTCGTGCGGCGCTATATGCACGATCCCGTTCTGCACGAGGTCGCATCCGACACCCAGACCGTCGACGAGATGCTGCACCGGTTCTTGAAGGTCCACGAGCTCGACCGGATCAAGGTCCTCGCCGCCATCTCGCACGGGGTGTCGCGAACGCTCGTGTTCGTGCGCACGAAGCGCGGTGCCGACAAGCTGGTCTCGCAGCTCAAGCGCGAGGGGGTAGCCGCGGCCGCGATCCACGGCGACCTGCGCCAGTCGGCGCGCGAAAAGGCCCTGCGCGACTTCCAAGAGGACGAGCACGGTGTGCTCGTCGCGACCGACGTTGCCGCGCGTGGTATCCACGTCGACGACGTCGACGTCGTCGTGCACTACGACCCGCCCGAGGACCACAAGGCGTACCTGCACCGCTCGGGTCGCACGGCACGCGCCGGTGGCTCTGGAGTGGTTGCCACCCTGGTGTTGTGGAACGAGATCCTCGACGTCGAGCGGATCCAGAAGCGCCTGAGCCTTCGGGCTCCGATCGTCGAGATCTTCTCCAACGACCCCCGTCTCGACGACCTGGCCGCGTGGCAGCCCGACAAAGGCGCGGCCTGAGCAACTGGTACCGGGGACCGTGTAGCCCGAGACGCAGCCGCCTCCCGTGTGCGACACCCTGTGCGTCCTGGGCGACAAGGCCACGTTGTTCGCCAAGAACTCGGACCGTCCCGTGCGCGAGGCCCAGGTGGTCGAGGTCCACGACCGCCGACCGGCGGGTGGCCGATTGCGCACGCAGTACCTGGAGCTGCCCGACACCGGCGCCGCCGCCA
>DATCCI010000241.1:0-2934 GCA_036511415.1 Acidimicrobiia bacterium | reverse complement strand
ACCTCGACCGGGATCCCGCTGAACACCGAGTTGCCCGAGAGCGGGTCGAAGAGATCGGATCGGGCGAGCACGTTCGAGTTCGCGCCCGCGTGACGGGTGGCGGTCGCCATCTGCGTGCCCTCGGCGTCGTGACCCCATCCGTGCGGGATGCTCACGACCCCGGGCATCACCGCGTCGGTCACCTCCGCCGGGAGCACGATCTCACCCGCCGTCGAGCGCACGCGCACGTCGGCGCCGTCGCCGAACCCGAGACGGGCCGCGTCGTCGGGGTGCACGTGAACCGTGCAGCGTGTCTTGCCCTTCACCAGCACCTGCAGGTTGTGCATCCACGAGTTGTTGGACCGCAGGTCGCGCCGGCCGACCAGCACGAGCGGCCCGCCCGCGCTCGCCGACGGCCGGTCGAGCACCGACTGCAGGCGCGCGACGTCGGCTACACAGACCTCGGGCGCGAGCTCGATCATCCCCGAGGGCGTGCGCAGCACCTCCGGGATGCGCGGTCGTAGCGGACCGAGATCGACCCCGTGTGGATTGGCCTCGAGTACCGCGAGCGAAAGGCCTTCGGGATCGGCACCGAACCCGTCGCCGTAGGGACCGGTCCGCAACATCAGATCGAGGACCCGTTCGGGTCCGCGTCGGATCGCCAGCGCCTTCATCAGCTCGTCGACATCGCGGCCCTCGACGCTCGAGCCCCGCCGCGCGACCGCCCTGCCAACCAGGCCGGAGACGACGAGCTCATCGAGCGCGTCGACGTCGGCGTGCGCGCCCTGGCCGCCGACGATCCCCGCGAGTCGCAGCATCGAGCGCCACTCGGGGGCCTCGCCCGGCTCCAGCTCGACGAGCGGCGGCGAGTAGTTCGCCACGTTGCGGATCGCGAGGTTGTACAACGCGAGGTCGTAGTGCCCGCGGGCAAGCTCCGGTTCGGGCGGGAGAATCACGTTGGCATGGCGTGTCGTCTCGTTCACGTAGATGTCGAGACTGACCATGAAGTCGAGCGTCGCCAGCGCGCGCCCGATCCGATCGGAGTTCGGTGCCGACACCGCCGGGTTGCCCGCGATGGTCACGAGGGCACGCACCTGCCCTTCTCCCGGCGTCTCGATCTCCTCGGCGAGACACACGACGGGGAGCTCGCCGAAGTACTCCGGCAACCCGCGCACGCGCGACGTGCGACGCCCGAACGTGACACCCCTCCCCTTCCCCGCGCCGTCGCTCGCGCCCGTAGCGGTCGCGGCCCGGGTGAACATCGCGCCGCCGGGCCGGTCGAGGTTGCCGGTGCACACGTTGATCACGTCGACGAGCCACGACGCGAGCGTCCCGAACTCCTGGGTGCAGGTGCCGATCCGCCCGTAGACGGCCGCGCTCGGAGCCGAGACGAGCTCCCGCGCGACCCGACGGATGGTCGCGGCGTCGATTCCGCACGCGGGCGCGACCACATCGGGCGCGAACGACACCGACGCGTGACGGACGTCGTCGACGCCGTTCACGTAGGCGCCGACGTCGCCGAGGTCGACGAGATCCTCGGCGAAGAGCACGTGGACGATCGCGAACAAGAAGAGGGCATCCGTGGCCGGGCGGATCGGGAGGTGTTCGTCGGCCTCCTCGGCCGTCTTGCTACGGCGGGGGTCGACCACGACGAGCTTGCCGCCGCGTGCGCGCAACGCGCGCAGGCGACCCGGAAGATCGGGCGCGGTCATCAACGAGCCGTTCGACGCGTACGGGTTCGCGCCGAGCACCAACAGGTAGTCGGTGCGATCGACATCGGCGATCGGGATCGTGAGCCCCCCGCCGAACATGAGGCCGGCCGACACCTGCTTCGGCATCTGGTCAACGGTGCTCGCCGAGTAGACGTTCTTCGTACGCGCGGCCTGGAGCAGCACGCGGTTGTACACGAGCCCGGCGAGATTGTGCGCGTTCGGGTTGCCGAGATATATCGCGAGCGCGTCGGGACCGTGCTGCTCGCGGATCGGTGCGAGTCCGGCGTCGACCACCTCGAACGCCTCGTCCCACGAAACCTCGTGGAAGGTGTCACCACGGCGCACGAGGGGTCGGCGTACCCGATCAGGATCCGACTCGAGCTGCTTCAGCGCGGTGCCTTTGGGACAGAGGTAGCCGTGACTGAAGACGTCGTCGCGGTCGCCGCGCACGAGCGTGATGGCCCGCTCGTCGAGATGCAGCTCGAGTCCGCACGTCGCCTCGCAGAGATGGCAGGTGCGGTACTCGGTGCGCGTCGTTCGGCTGGTGGTCATGAACAGAGCGTACGACGGAATCGGGTGTTGTCGCCTCGCCGTCTACGAGGGCGCGCTCAATGCGATGTCGACGAACCGGCCGGGAGCTGCTGGAGCTCCGCTCGCGCGCCGCGCTCGCCGATGATGCCGACGAAGACCTTGACCCGCGCGCGGCGAAACCGGTCGTGCATTACCCGCCGAACGGTCGACTCGATGCGGGATCGTTCGATGGAGTCGAACCGGTCCGCGAGGTTCTCCACCGCGACTCGGACCAGTGATTCCTCGTCGGGAGCCTGTAGCTCCATGCTTCGCTCCTGTCGGTGCCGCCGAGGAACTTCTACGCCTGCTTCTTACTCGTCCGCTACACGTCGGACCTTTGTTCGGCAAGTGTTCATGCTCGTCATGTTCATCTCGTACTTCAGACTTCGGGCGGGGGTGGCGGCGGTGGAAGGTTGATCCGTTGAGTAGGTTCAACGGCGACCGCAGGAGAAACGATCGTGACCGCCACCCGATCTCTGTGTGACAGGGCGAGCCCGCCGCCTTCCCCGGGCCCGTCGCGGGCGACCGCGATGCGAAGAGCTGTCGGCATCGTCGTCGCCGTGATGCTGCTCGTCAGCTGCAGTACCTCACGGCGCGTCACCGAATCGGTCGTCGAACACGCGACCGAGGGGCCGTTCTACAAGGTTCCCGATCCGCTTCCGCCGGGCGCTCC
>DATCCI010000240.1:0-7244 GCA_036511415.1 Acidimicrobiia bacterium | reverse complement strand
CCGTGCCATCCGCTTGGCAATACGGTCGTCGCGACGCTTCCCGATGTACTCCGGCCACTTCCACGTCCACCAGCGCCGGGTGGAGGTAGGTGCTTCCGCCTCACGGCCGGTCATCCGCGCGAGCCTAACGGACACGATGTGCTCGAAGACGGGCCGCGCGTTCAGCGTCGGTGTTCGCCGAGCACTGCTTCCACGCGCTGCGCAATCATCGGGCCGTCACGGAAGGGAAGTAGCTGTCCAACGCACTGAGGACGAGCTGCGCCCAGGCCATCGCGCCTGTCCAAGTGATGTGGATCCCATACTGGCCTGCGACGTATTCGGGATGCGGGTTGGCGACGGCCGCCCAATCGAGGACCGTAAGGTTCGGCCATCGCTTCTCGGCTGCTCTGAGCGCCGAGTTTACTGCGAGGCATCCGGTCTTCAGGTGTGGTGGCTCGATCTCCGCGGGCAGATTCGTCCACCACACCGGTCGCGACGCGAGAAGTGCCATCAACCAGTCGATCTTCTCTCCGTACGCGGAGTAGCCAGGCCCCGTTGCCACGCCGGGTAGGCCCGTGTCATTGATGCCCAGGTTCACCACATAGCCGTCGGTCGCTATCTTCGATTGCGCGTCGCGAAGCCGATGGAGCCAAAAGTCGTGTGTGTCGCCTTGCGGCGAGGCCACGTCGCCACAGCGGATAGCCGCGCGTGGCTTAGCCAACTGGACCATTGCGTAAGGCTGATCGCCGGCCGTAAACGCGAGTCCCACAGGTGCAGAACCCACGATCAGGTTCGAGTCCCCGACGAAAGTCACCACGGCGCGCACCCGGCCAGTGGATGCAGCGCCGACCTCGCCCACAGGCAGATCATGCCTTGCAGCGCGGGCTGGGGCCAAGAAACCGGGTGTGCCACCTAGCGTCCCGGCACATACCCCAACTCTCGGACGCTAATGCGAGCTCCTACGCTGCATCCGACCACGGTCGCAAGCGCCAGTGATTTTCAGAATCCTCGGCCCTCCGACACGAACGACCAATCTTCACCCTGACGTCCGAGCCCGACCTCCGCCAGCGTGACATTCAGCGTGGGTGCGCCCGCGGTTAGAGATCGAAAACGACGAGATATCAACCGGGCATCACTCAAACGGGTGGCGTTTCCTGCGCTCGGATTCTCCGCGCTTACGTTCACGCATCCGCAGAAACGCCTCCGGACACGTTGTCCGCTCTGCGTTCGTTCTGCCCCGATGAGTAAGCCCTCGGTCCAGCGTCCGTTCCTGCTCGCCACCTTATGTTCGACGACGATGCAGTCGATGAATGATTTATGGGTCTACTTGGCGAGGCGTTGTTGATGGTCATGTGTCCGGAACCCCGTCCAAACGCCGGCGTGACGAACCGAAAGCGTGCGGTCCGGAGACGTAGCGGACTTCATCGCTTGCTGTCGCGGTCGGATCCGAAAATTCCTGATCAAACTCCGCCCCGAGCGCAGCCTTGGGAAGGGCCGGTGGTACAGGGAACAGAATTACCAGTCGGAGTGCGCGTCGGGGCCACGAGTCGGGGACGTGCGGCGTGACTCGCTCCGCCGCACGCAACCACGGCGCCCCGTCGGAGCCGGGCCCGACCATCACAATCAGCAAGCCGCGAAGGGCCCTGGGGTCGCGCGTCCGAGACCTCGTTTGAACTAACGGTAGCGAAGCTGTCCGCGCAGCATGCTCGGCGATCGCCAGGCGGCGAGTCAGCGACGAGCGTAGGCCGCGAGAACTACCGCCGCTGTACTCCCGAAGCGGACGCAAAGAGCCGAGGATTGTCCATCTGCGACACCGTGCCACGGTGTTGGCTGTTGGTCGAGATCGTGACCGGTTGACCCGCGCTCGGTACCGCGCGCCCGCGCGCCCGCGCGCCAGAGGGCCCTACGGAGGGCTTTCGGTTCCGGCGAGGTTGAGGCGGCCCGGGATGGTGTCGAGTTGGTACGACGGCTCTTCGAGACGCTCGTTCTACGCAGCCGACACCCACGGCCCGAGTCGCCAGTGGATTTCGGATTCCACGGCCCTCCGACACCAACTGTTCTACGCGGGACGCGACTCGACGACTACGAGCTGTCATCGGGCCGGTAGGGATGCCCGGCGTTCGTACGGACGCGGTGGATGCGGCGCCGGTGTTCCGCAATCCCACGGTGCTTGGAATCTCGTTCGCGTCGTTGCTGTCGGATGTTGCTCTTGAGATGGCGACTGGGGCGATGCCTGGGTTCTTGAGCTCGATCGGCCCGGCGTTGAACGCAAGGCGGGCGCGTCTGGGGGCTACGCGGTGGATGGGCTCGACCGCGCGCCGGCGAGGTGTTGATCGTTCGGGGTGTACGGCTGGTGTGGCAGAGTCCGGGGATGGAGGAGTCGACGCTGGTCCTGGCGGACGGTCGTGTCGTTGGGTTCGCGACTTACGGTCCTAATCTGGGTGTCCCGGTGGTGTGGTGTCACGGCGGTCCGGGCAGCCGCTTGGAACCTGCAGGGTTTGAGCCGTTCCTCGAACGGCTCGGTTTGCGTGTCATCGGGATCGACCGTCCGGGCTACGGGCGGTCGTCGCTGCAGCCGGGCCGGTCGATCGCGGACTGGGTGCCTGATTGCATTTCGGTGGCGGATGCGCTCGATGTCGAACGGTTCCTCGCGGTTGGTGTGTCCACGGGCGGCGCATACGCGCTCGCCGTCGCCGCGACGGCGCCCGAGCGAGTCCGTGCGGTGGTGCCGTGTTGCGCGATGACCGACATGCGACATCGGCCGTCGCGGGAAACGATGAGCAAGGTGCACTGTCACGACCTGTGGAACGCACCCGACCGCGCGGCTGCAATCGAGGTTGCTCGCGCCGCGTTTGGTGACGACGGAAGCCGGTACATGAGCGCAGCAGATACCGAGCTGTGCGCTGCCGACATGGCCTTCCTCGAGCGAGCGGCAACCGACCCGGCTCAGGAGGTGTCGATGCGGGCACAGTTCGCCAACGGGGTACAGGGTTACGTCGACGACCGCCTGGCCGATGGGCCGGGTTGGGTGAGCTTCGACGTCGCAGCGGTCGATTGCCCAGTCGCGGTCGTGCACGGGAGCGACGACAGGATCGTCGACCCGGTGAATGCACGCCACACGACCTCACTCATCCCGCAAGCGACGTTGCGGATCGAGGACGGACACGGGCACCTCAGCGTGATCGCGTCCATCGTCGGGCCATTCACGGAACTCGCGACCGGTACCCACTGACCGTTTCGTTCGTCACCGGTCGCAGAATGAGCCCTCTGGTCGGGGGAAGGTCTAGGCATCAGGGATCGCGTCGGCATGGCGCGGGGATCCTCGGGTGACAGCCCGCGACCCGCCAGGAGATGATGATGGGCGCGCAACAAAACGCAGAACGCATCCGTGGCGGGTACGACGCCTTCAACAAGGCCGATATGGCGGCGCTCACCGACTTATTTGCCGAGAACGCGGTGTGGCACTCGCCTGGGCGCGGTGCCGTAGCGGGAGACTACAAGGGCCGCGACGCGACGTTCGCCTACTTCGGCCGTCTCGCCGAGTTAACCGATGGCACCTTTCGCGCCAACCTGCACAGCCTCGTCGCTGAGGGCGACACCGTCGTCGCTCGTCAGACCCAAACCGCGACCCGCGGAGATCGACAACTCGAGGTAAACGAGTGCGCAGTGTTCGAGATGCGCGACGGGCGGGTCATCGAAGGGTGGGAGTACCGATACGACCTGTACGTCTGGGACGAGTGACTGAAGCGTTTCTGCCAGCGTTCATCGGCGCGGGGCGTCCCAGGTCTTCGGCTCCTGAGACGAGTTCAAGCTTGACGTCTGAGGTCTTGCGACTCTCGGCCGCGTTACAGACATCGTCGGATGGCGAACGACGAGGCGCGAGAGGGACGAACGGCGCGCAGACGGGCACAATGACCGGAAGATTTATCAGGTGTATGGGCGGATTCGCGCGGATGTGAGCGATCGGTCTCGCGTTCCCGAGGTTCGGAGCGGCTCTTTTCCAAGGTAAATTCAGCCGATGGGGGGGAACTCGTGAGCGGTCCTGCTTGGGCCATTCGCGGGTGCGTGACTTCGGGTGCATAGAGTCGATTCCTCTCAGGGCGACGCGCGCGAATGAGTGTCCGTCCCGACCAGTTGGTCACGCGCAGTGATTCGATCATGCTCCGTCTCGCGACCGACTCACGATCGGCGGTCGACGGCGACGGCGACGGAGCGACCGTTCGCTGCACCCTCCACGCTGAGGAATGGGCGGGCGAGTACGGGCTCATGGAAGCCGCCCGGCGTCTCGCCGTCGGGCTGCGACGAAAGGGCGCGGACCTCGCGCTTGCGACTATGCCACTCCAAGGCCACACCACTTCACGCGCTCTGCCCACCGAACTGCGTGGGCTTCCGACTGAGGGGCCATCACCGTTCCACCTCTGGACGACAAACCTCAATCTGTTTGAAGGCGTCGACGACGCGATGCTCACGTCGTATCAGACGAACCAATACAACATCGCGACCTGGTACTGGGAACTCGCGGAGCTTCCCGCTCACTTTGTTCGTCAGCTCGACCGGGTCGACGAGATCTGGGTGCCGACGCGGTTCGTCTACCGCTCGTTCCGTCGGCACACCAGTCGCCCGATGCAAATTGTGCCTCCGGTTGTGCCGCGGTTCGACGCGACGGCGCCCAGGGCACAGTTGCGAGAGCGCCTGGCGATCCCGCGCGACGCGGTCGTGTTCCTCGTCTCGTTCGACTACCAGTCGTCGATCGCTCGCAAGAACCCACTGGCCGCGGTCGAGGCTTTTGCGCGCGCCTTCGACCCCACACAACGGGGTTCGGCGGTGCAGCTTGTCGTCAAGGCCCACCACTTGGACAAGAACCCGAGGATGGGCGTGTTGGTCGACGACGCCGTGCGTGCCGTCGACGGACTGCTGCTTGACGAGCACATGCCGGCTGCGGACTTCGGCGACTTGATGCACGCGTGCGACATCTACGTCTCATTGCATCGAGCCGAAGGATTCGGCCTCGGCCTGGCCGAAGCTATGGCGATCGGCAAGCCGACAATCGCGACCGCGTATTCCGGCAATCTCGATTTCATGACGAGCGCCAACAGCTGTCTCGTCGGCTACCAGCTCGTGCCGATTGATCGCGGCGACCACATCTTGAACAACGACGACCTGAGACGCACCTACGACGAGGGGCTCTGGTGGGCGGAACCCGATGTCGATCAGGCGGTCGAATGGATGCGACTGCTCGCACGCGACACTGCCCTGCGCGACAGCCTCGGTGCCCGGGCCGCGAGTGACATCGCGAACATTGCGTCCGAGTCGCGCGTCTGCGACTTCGCTTTGGCCCGGCTCCGGGAGCTCCACCAACAACGGTGGTCCGCCGACCTCGGACTTCAGACCGGGCCAGACCGACGCGAACCGCCTCCGGTCGAGCGCCGGCCAGTTGCGGCGCCGGTGCCGACTACGCCACCTCCGTCGAACCCATCGTCCCCTCTCGCCGCCGGCGTGCTCGTCGATGGCCTGTGGGCCCCACCGGGCCGGCTACGACCGGGCATCGTCGTCGCGGGATACCTCGAGAGTTCGCATGGAGTCGGAGAGGCCAGCCGCTCGGCGCTCGCCGCCGTGCGCCGCGCGCACGTCGACCACACAGCCGCCGTATTGCGAATAGATCCGCGTGCGGTCTCGTCTGACAACGACCGCCGTGGGCCCGCGAATCTCAACACGAACATCATTGTCGTGAACGCCGACGAGTTGGCCTCGCTCCACGACCGCTTGGACACGAACTTCTTCCGGGGGCGAAGGAACATCGGTCTGTGGTCCTGGGAGCTCGAGACCCTTCCCGCCTACATCGCGGACGCGTCGACCATGTTGGACGAGATCTGGGCCAATAGCGACTTCACGGCCTCCGTATTGCGTCGGCAGGTCACAGTTCCCGTCTACACATTCCCCTTTCCCGTCCGTCGCCCCGAGCCCGGTGAGCTCCCATCCCTCGCGCTGAACCTCGAGGATCGCCCCGTTTTTCTGTTCATCTTCGATTACCGCAGCGTCACCGAACGCAAGAACCCGCTCGGCCTCCTGCACGCCTTCACGCGTGCATTTGCGCCCGACGAAGGACCACTGCTGGTCCTGAAGTCGGTCGGCGGCAACCACCGCGCAATCGATCGTGAGCACGTCCGCGTCGCCGCCTCCCAACGCCCCGACGTCATCGTCATCGAGCAGCACCTGCCTCGAACGCAACTCGACGCGCTCATCGCACGCGCCGACTGTTACGCATCGCTGCACCGCAGCGAAGGCTTCGGCTTCACGATCGCCGAAGCGATGGCATCCGGCAAGCCGACGATCGCGACCGCGTACTCCGGCAATCTCGACTTCATGAACGACTCGAACAGCTTCCTCGTGCCCTACATCCTCGAGGACGTCCCCCGCGGTTGTGATCCCTACCCGGCCAACGCACGCTGGGCCTCGCCCGACCTGGCCGAGGGCGCCCGCCTCATGCGACTCGTTGTGGAACAGCCAGCGCTCGCGCGCGAGCGCGGCGATCAAGCGGCGCGCGACATAGCGCGAACCCACGGCGTCGACCGAGCCGCCGACTTCGTGCGGCGGCGGTTCGACGCGGCACAATCGAACACGGACGCCAATCCGACACGCGACGCAGGCTGAGCGCGCACAGCATGTTCCGGCGACCGCACCGCTCAGCCCGCGACGCCTCCGGGCACACGCGACCGGCGCAGATGCCTGCAAGCGACCTGACGGTCGAACTGCGACAACCCAGCGCCGACCTCGACGCCCTGACCGAGCGCATGGACGTCATCTTCGCGAGGCAAGCTGCGCTCAACGACCTGTGCATAGAGGCCTTCGAGTCGCTCCGCGCCCTATCTTGCGCGCTCGAACTCGGGTTGCAGCACGGCGGCCTCGAGGTGGCCGACCTCGCGGGCCACGTCGCGAAAGAACAGGCCAGTCTCCATTTCCTTCTTCGTGACCTCACGAATCGGCTCGACCACTTCGAGTCGTCCGTGACCGACGACGCCAGCTGATCGCGATCGACTCCGTACCGTTGCGGATCGCCTGGCGGGCTCTCTAGTAGTCGTGTTAGGGGGAGGCCGAACACCTGGAGGGTGGCGTGGTTGGAAAGTGTTTCGTCGTTGGCGCCGACGTAGACGTCGCCGTCGGTCACGCTCGGCGACGAGTAGATGAAGCCCGGTGTGGTGACGCTCCAGAGCGGCGCGTACCCCGGACTCAATGGCGTCCGCAGCGACCCCCGTATGCGCGGGCGT
>DATCCI010000239.1:0-8548 GCA_036511415.1 Acidimicrobiia bacterium | reverse complement strand
CTCGAATGTCGACACCGGCGCACGGTCGGCGCACCGCTCGGCGGGGAACCGCTGTTCCTCCAAGAAGCGCAGGATCTCGGCGTCCCCTTCGATCTTCTCGAGCGGCCTCGACGCCGGGAACACCCGGGCGATCCAACTCGGCCCGTCGCGACGATCGACACGATGCACGCTCTCGATCTGCGTGATGCGCGCGACCTCGATGCCGTACCGGTCTTCGAGATGGGTGGCGAGGGTGCTCGTCGCCATCGACTCTCCCCGTAACTCTCGGGCCGCACCCTGGTTGTGCCGCCGGAACGACCCTCGCTAGGAGATGACGTTGTCGAGGATCTGATCGAAGTGGTCGTGAAACAGCGCGTGGCCTTCGCCCGCGAGAAGGTGGAGTGTGGAGTTCGGGATGGTGCGCGCCTGGTACGCACCGTTCGCGACCAACACGTTGCGATCAGTGTCACCGTGCCACACGTGAACCTGGATCTTGATGTCTTCGAGTCTGAACCCCCACGGTCGAAGCTCCAACCTGAAGTCCTGCACCGCGGCCCGCGCCGCCGTCGCCGCGAGCGGCCGTCGGGCGTTGCTGACCATGAGGTCGCGGACCTCCGGGCGACCGAGCACGGCGGCATCCGGTGACGGCAGCGATCGGACCATCCACGAGACCATCTCCTCGGGCGCACGCCGCCCGCGCCGCAGGCCGAGAGCCATCAGCGGCACCAGGAGTCCGGGCGCAACGCGACACAGTCGGTGCGCCACCCGGTTCGCCGGCAACATCCCATCCGGAGCAATGCCCGCGTCGGACGGCGCGGGCCCGCTGACGATCGCGCACCCGGTGAGACGATCGCCGATGAAGCGAGCACACGCCGCGGCGTTCGGGCCTCCGCTCGAGACACCGAGAACGCCGAACTCTTCCAACCCGAGCTGATCGGCGAGTTGACCGACGTCCTCGGCCCAACTCGCGAAGCTGCGGTTCGGGTCGTAGGTGCTGTGTCCGTAGCCCGGTCGATCCGGCACAATCAAGCGAACTCCTCGCTCACCGGCAACTGCGTCCTGGTTCGCGAAGTCGTACCGGCTCCCCGGCGATCCGTGAAACGCGAAGACCGGCACGCCCTCGGGTGTTCCGAGTTGCAGCCACGCCAGCTCTCTACCATCGGCCAACTCGAGAAGTCGCGTCTCGGACACCCGCACAGGTTGCCCGATCGCGACACATCGTGCGACCCGGCTGATGGCGTCGAGCATCACATCGAGCCCGACCGCCCCACCCGCAGTTAGCCTGGCTCGGTGGCGACGATCACGAAGTGTGATTTCAAGTCCTGCGGGGTCGGCTTCGACGTCGACGGTCCGAGCGCGGCATTCCTACGAAAGACTGTCGACGGCACGCCCATCTTGTTGAGCTTCTGCTCGGACAATCATGTCGTCGCCTGGATAACAGAAGACCAGAAGAAGAGGAAGCGACAGAGCCAGCAGAAGCGCATGCCGCGTGCCTGAGTGAGATCGCGCACCGACGGCACCGATCAGGTTCCGCGCGGCGTCATCCCGGCGGCGAGGTAGATCGCGTCGATCACACGCATGTTGGCGATCGAGTCGGCGGGTGGCGTCAGCGTTGGCTCGCCTCGCAGCACTGCCGCGCAGAATGCCTCGAGTTGGAACTCGTAGGTCGGCCGGCGTGAGAACTTCTCGGTGTGGGTCCGGCCACCGATCTTGAGCCGCATGCGGTGCCACAGTTGCGGCGAGGTCGGGTTGATCACGTGCAGCTCACCATGGTCGCCGATCACGCGGGCGTAGGTCTGGACGAACCACCGCGACCACATCGAGCACGTGATGCGTCCGGTGTGACCTCCCGGAAACGTCAACTCCGCGCGCATTGCCCGGTCGACATCGGGGGTCCGGAGCAGGGCCTGCGCAGAGACGACCTCCGGCTCCTCGCGCCCGAGTAAGCGCGCCATGTGGACGGTGTAGGCGCCTACGTCCATGGTCGCACCGCCCGCGAGGTCGTATTGATAGCGGATGTCGGAGAATTTCGGGAGTGGGAAGCACAGGGCGGTCTCGACGCGCCGGATGCTGCCCAAGTCGTCGCTCTCGACGATCTCGCGCATGCGCTGCGCGAGCGGGTGGTACCGGTAGTGGAATGCCTCCATCACGACGAGGCCCGAACGCGCCGCGGCCGCCGCGACGTCCTCGGCTTCGTTGGCGTTCGCCGTGAACGGCTTCTCGCAGAGTACGTGCTTGCCCGCTTCCAACGCGGCAATGGTCCACTCCGCGTGTAGCCCGTTGGGCAGTGGGTTGTAGATCGCGTCGAGGTCGGGGTCGGCGACGAGCGCCGCGTACGAGTCGCGCACGTTGGGGACGCCGTGCTTCGACGCGAACGCGGCGGCGCGACCGCGGTCCCGGGCGGCGATCGCGCCGATCACTGCTGCATCGATGTTGCGGGCGGGCTTGATCACGGCCGCGGGCGCGATGCGGGCGGCGCCGAGAATGCCGATCCGAACGGTGTCCATCGGGCGCACTGTAAGTTCGAGCGTCGAAGGGCTGCAACGCGCCCTCTCGAGACCGGTTCGGTCAGTGGCGTTCGGCGTGGACCACGCAGGTCGTGAACGAAACGACGAACCCGTCGTGCTCGGCGTCCGGATCGAAGCCTGTCGGTGCTCCTATGCCTTCGACCTCGGCGCGCAGGAGCTCGAGGACTGCCTCTCGCTCCGATTGCTCACTGAAGGCGATGTCGATCGGTAGTCGAATGGTCGAAGTTTCGGCGTAGGTGAGCGAGTCTGCGCCTCCGGGAAGTAGGTCGGCGAGCTCATGTTCCAGGAAGACCCGGACGTGGGACGGGTCGATGAGCCGATGGACATGGTCGTAGAGGTCGCGGACGGCGGCGCGCGGTGCAACGAGGTCGACGAGAACGACGCGACCCCCGGTGCGACAGACCCTGACCATCTCGGACACGGCTCGGTGCGGGTCGTCGAAGTGGTGGAGTGAGCTCCGGCAGAACACCACGTCGAACGACTCGTCGACGAATGGCAGCGCTTGCGCGTTCGCCTCTTGGAGCAACACGTTGGAGATCCCGTTGTCGTGGAGTCGCTGCGCGCCGACCTCCAGTAGCGGGGGAGTGAGATCGACTCCGATCACCTAGCGAACGCGCGGCGCGACCGGCTCGGTCGCGTGCGCCGCGCCACACGCAACATCGAGCACGACCATGTCGCGGGTCAGCGGCTCGATCCACGACAGGGAGCCAGAGGCACGACGAGCGAACGGGGAGCCCGGCCCCGAGAACAGAGGAACCTGACGCTCGAACGATTGCCGCACGACCTCGTCATGGTCACGAGCAGTCATCCGCCAATCCTGCCCGCTCGCGGCTCGCGGCGGAAGTGGCTCGTTCAGGCATGCAGCCGCGTCTGCGCGAGCTTGTGACCCGGTCGCGCACTCACCAGTCGCGGGGTGTGTGCTTCACCGAGGTATCTCATCATCCACGGCAGTGCCCACGCGAAACTCTGGTTCCAGAGCCAAAAGGTGTGCCCGCCGGAGAAGGCCTCGAGCGTCGCGGCGATGTGATCGCGCTGTGCCTGTACGAAGAGCCGCCGCATTTTGGGGAGGACGTGGTCGCTGCGGCCCGAGGAGAAATCGATCGCGGGTGCGTCGGTCGAGTGCCAGCGAGAAAGGATCGCTCGGGGGTCGTACGATTGCTCGGCGCGCAGGAGCTGGCTCGGTGTAGTGCCCCAGAACAACCGCTTCAGCCCGCCGCTGATCCACGGATGGTCGTCCCCGCTGAAGTCGCCGACAACTCGGAACAGGTCCGGGTGACGCAAGCCCATCTGGAGGGCGCAGGATCCGCCCTCGGAGAGTCCGGCAACGCCCCACGATGCGCCATCGGCTCGCGCGCCGAAGGCGTGGACGACCGCGTTCCGCACGTCGACGGTCAGATATGTCTCGGCGTTGCCCTGAGGGCCGTCGACGCACTCGCTGTCGCGTTGCCAGTCGACGCCGTTGACATCGGGCATGACGAGGATCGGAGCGAACCCGCCGTGGGTCTGCGCGTACTTGTCGGCGGTGAGATCGGCCGCACCGCCGCGGGTCCAATCGGCAGGCGATCCCGGTGAGCCGTGCAGCAATTCGATGACCGGAAGATGCGGATGCGGGCTCTCGAACCACACCGGCGGGAGGTACACCTGGCCGGTGCGTGCCGGAAAGTGCGACACCGTCGCGGGTATCGAGAACGCGAGCACGACGCCGCGTGCCGGAAGCGAACCCGGGGAGGAGATCTGCCGTCCGTAGTGAGATGCACCCTGAACCTTGCGTCGGTAGCTGTGCTCGAGCCGCGCGAAGGTGCTCGCCGAGACCTGGTCGGCCGCGTTGCGGCCCAAGAGCGCGCCGAGGGTCGGAAAGTAGTCGTAATGGGCGTTTATGCCGGCCCCGACGAGGGCGACGAGCAGGGGAACACAGAGCGCGCGGGCGCCCCAGCGGAACAGCCGTCGCCGGAGCCACAGCCAACTCGACACCAGGACGGCGACGAGCGCGATTACTAGCCCGACGCGAAACTGCCAGTCGACGATCGATATGTCGCGCAGGGCGAAGCCGGCGACCCATGCAGAGAGAGCCGATCCCGGCGTCCGCATGGCTGGATCATGGGTACGTCGACTGAGGGCCGGCTGAGAGTCAGGTACGTGATTGGTACGAGCGCTCGCGCGACGGAGCGAGCCAAGCGCTGGACGCGGCAATGCCTCCCGGGGTCTAGGGGAGGCATTGGCAGGTGCTCCGGCGGGAACCGGGGGATTGCCGCAAGGAGCAAAGCCAGTATCTCATACCGGGCGGACCATCCACATCTCTCTATCGGGCCGATGCATGCGCGGTCCGGGGCCCCGGCGCCGTCAAAACGTGGAGGTGCCGCCGTGCGCGGAATCACAGTCAACCCGCTCGCCTGGCACGACTTCACCGCCGGCGAGGCCACCGATCGGGGCGAACGGACCGCATCGGTTCGGCCGGATCCACACATGGATCATCGGGGTCGTCAGCAACTTCACGAGCGGCGCGATGCAGGTGCCGTCGAGTCGGGCGAACCGGCGGAACTGCGGGGCTGTGGAGTCGGAGAAGCAGAGGTTGTTGTGGACGTGGAACTGCGTGAGGTTCCCGCCGATGTCGGGTGTGTTGTCGAGCGTGTACTGCTTGGGCAGGATGAACATCACGGCTACGAGAATGCGGGCACCGTCGGGCTGGACGCGGTAAACGAGCGACTCCGGTCGGCTCGGGTCGAGGATGACGCGGTCGTTGATCCAATCCCAGTGGACATAGTGCTCGGTGCCACCGAAACCGTCGCCGATGGACACGAAACCGTCGGCCTTGGCCCTGGCTACGTCGCTCCACTTCTGGATGTCGAGGATCGTGGTGCGCAACAGGTTCTCGGCCTTGACCTGCTCGGCGGGGGTCACGCCGGCGAGCCCGGACAGATCGATCTTGTCGGGGTCGACGATGCCATCTGCTCGAATGGCCAGCGGCCGAGCGATCGCGGGAGATCCCCCACGCGCGGACTCGCGTTTCGCGACGCCGCCGCGTGCGACGAAGAGCACAACGGCGACGGTGGTCGCGACGATTCGATGATGCTCCCCGACCTCTTACCCAAGCACACACCTGCGAACACACGGCTCGAGTCCGTCCGGTCCGGACGCGGGACTCGCCCGAGGGCCCATGAAGCGGGTCACATTGCAGTATCCGGGCGCTTCCTGCACCATTCCCGAGGGCGGGTGGGCGCGACAGATCGGGGATCTGCGGGGTGGCAACCGGGGAAGCGACCAAGGAGGGCACTACCGCGCGCACCGCACGCGGTAGTCGCCTGACGTACCGGCCCCACCTGGACGGGCTGCGCACCGTCGCCGTGTACCTCGTCGTGGCCTTCCACGCGGGGTTGGGTTGGTTCCGGGGCGGCTTCATCGGCGTCGACGTCTTCTTCGTCCTCTCCGGCTTTCTCGTCACCTCGATCCTCATGCGGGACCTCGTCGGCATCGGGCGCGTGGACCGGCGCCGTTTCTACGCCCGCCGGGTTCGTCGGATCCTCCCGGCCGCGCTCGTGACGCTGATCGTCACGGCGGTGGTCTACTCGGTGGTGGCGACGCCCGCAGAGTCGCTCGACGTGCTGGGCGGCTTTCGTGCCGCGTGTCTGTACGTCGCCAACTGGTTCTTCATCCGGCAGTCGGCCGACTACTTCGGCGGGAACATCAATGCGAGCCCGGTGGTGCACTTCTGGTCGCTCGCGGTCGAGGAACAGTTCTATCTCTTGTGGCCGCTCGCGCTCGGCGCGCTCTTCGTAGCGACCCGGCGGGTCGGTCGGTACCGCTGGTGGATCATTCGGGCCGCGGTGCTCGGCGCAACCGCGGCGTCGGCGATCGAGGCGTGGCACATCGGGAGCACGAACCTGAATCGTGCGTACTTCGGGACCGACGCGCGCGCGTATCAGCTGCTTGCCGGCGCGGTACTCGCGCTGACACCGCAACTGCTTCGGCTTGCGCGCCGGAGCCGAGCCTTTCGACGGTGGATCTCTTCGGCGACGGCAGCCGGACTGATCGTGGTCGGGTCCTCGATGTTCGACATGAGCCCGATCACGCGGGGGTTCTTCGCGGCCGCCCTGGCGGCGATGCTGATCGTCGCACTCGAACCCGCCGGGTCCGGGCTGGTCCGGCGAGTGCTGTCATCGCCGCCGTTCACGTACCTCGGCCGACTGTCCTACAGCACGTACCTCTGGCATTGGCCGGTCATCGTTCTGGTCTCGCGCAACCGGCACCTCAGTCCGTTCGTGCTGTTCGCAATCGCGTGCTCGGCCGCGACCACGCTCGCGGCGCTCAGCTTCCATCTCATGGAGCACCCCGTGCGCGCCTCACGCATACTCGATCGCCTCAAGGGACCTGTCATCGTGACCGGGTTCACGGCCAGCCTGATCGTCGGACTGTTGCTGGTTCCCACGGTGCTCGAAGGCGAAGCGGGTTCGGCACAGTTGGCGACGAGCGGGGGTTCGTCGGAGCGGCTGCTCGACTGGCGGGTTGCGAAGAACGACTTCCCGCCGCTCCCGGACTGCGTCGGCGCGCCGGTCGAGCGCTGCACTGTGGTGCGCGGCACCAAGGAACGGGTGCTCCTTATCGGCGACAGCCACGCGCACATGTGGCTACCTGCCCTCGAGCAGATCGCGAGAACCGATTCGCTCACACTGTCGGTGGTCGCGATGGACGCGTGCCCATGGCCACGCGGTCTGTTGTACACGATTACGGGACCCTTCGAGGGCGCGCAGAAGGCGATCGATGAAAGCTGCAAGCGACACCAGGCCGACTGGTACGACCGGGTTCTTCCCCAGCTCCACCCCGACATCGTCGTTGTCGCGCAGCCCGGATTCGACGAGGCCGACTTCATGGTGCCCCTCATCTTCCCCGGTGGTCGCCGACTCGCCTTCGGCGACCCCGACTACGAGCAGTCGCTGATCGACACATCGGCGGCGACACTTCGGATCGTGCGCGCGCGCGTGCCCAAGGTCGTGTTCATCGAGCCGCTTCCCGGCACCTATCCGTTCAACCCGCTCAGCTGCCTTTCGAAGGGCGGCTCGGCGGCGCAGTGCGCGCATACCGTGAACGCAAAGGCCACACAGCTCGAGCTCTACTTCCGCATGATCAGTCGGCAGCAGCCGAACACTTGGTCGCTCGACCTCGACCGGCTCGTGTGCCCCCGCCTCCCGACCTGTGACGCGGTCGTCGGCAATGTGATCGTGCGTCTCGACGCCAACAGCCATTTGACGGCAACCTTCGCCCGCTCGGTCGCGCCGGCCATCGACCGGTTATTGCACAGCCGCGGCGTCCTGCGCCGTTCCTAGTCGTTGACCGGCGTATATCGCGCCGCACGATCGAGACCCGCAAGGGTCGGCAGGTGCGGCGGATCCACTCTTCACGCTCCGTTCGGGACCTTCGTCACACTGGCCGGCGCCATCACTCGGTGGGTGAACACACGATGTGATGTTGAATATGAAGGTCTGGGGGACACACCTCGACGGCTTCCCAGCCCGTTCCGTCGATCAGCTCGAGAGCGTGACGACGGGAGTACAGGGCGACCAGGAGCGGCTGGTTCGGGTCGGCGTCGCGAAAATCGGGAGTGGCTTCCGCATGGCCGAGAGCTGCCGCGATCCGTTCCTTCACCTGGCGGTTCTGCGACGTGGCAATCGCCGCGCTCAGGCGATCGACGTAGCCGAAACCGCCCTCGGTCCGCTCATTGACGAAGAGCGAATAGAACAACCGGCCGTCGGGCTTGACGAAGCGCCGCAACAGCTTCAGCATCGCTGCGTAGTCCGGAGGTGCAAGGTGGGTGAACACCGAGAACAGGCAGATCAGATCGAATCGTCGTCCCTCGATCTCCGGAACCGTCAACTCCGACAAGGGCTGGCCGGCCGGGTTGTAGAGCTCGTTGCGCGCATCGAGGTGAAAGAACTCGAAACGCGGGTCGGATACGTTCGACCGCAGGAAATCGATGACCGACTGCGAGACGTCCACGCCGACGTAGTGCTTGATCGGTACGCCACGGTTCAGAAACGCTTGCGTGACCC
>DATCCI010000238.1:0-3170 GCA_036511415.1 Acidimicrobiia bacterium | reverse complement strand
CGACGCGCTACTCGTCACCGCCGCCCGCCGCGTCGAAGCCGTGTCGACCTTGGACGCGGCCGGGCGCGTGATCCTCGTCGACGACGCGGCGCGTGCCCTCGATGCCGCGAACGCGATTGCTCCCGAGCACCTCGAGCTGATGTGTGCAGCGGCCGATCTGCTCGTTCCGCTGGTGCGCAACGCGGGGGCGGTATTCGTCGGCGCCCACGCGCCCGCGGTCATCGGCGACTACGTGGCGGGAACGAATCACGTACTGCCGACGGGTGGCACGGCACGGTTCGCGAGCGCGCTCCGCATCGCCGACTTCCAAAAGCACATCCACGTGGTGCGCGCCGACGCACCCGCGTTGGCTCGGGTCGGGCCGGCGGCGCGGTCGATCGCGGAAGCCGAGGGGCTGTGGGCCCACGCCGACGCCGTTCGCATGCGAGAAGAGCCTCGGTCGTGACCGGAACGCGACCGCTCCCGCGCGACGACCTGCGCGCGCTCGAGGGCTACCACTCACCCCAAGTCGACGTCGACGTGCGGCTGAACACCAACGAGAGTCCGTACGCACCGCCGGCCGCGTTCGTCGAACGTTGGCTCGAGGTGCTGCGCACGGTCGAATGGAACCGATACCCCGATCGCGCCGCGACCGACCTACGGGCCGCGCTGGGTACTTTTCTCGGACAATCTCCTACCCGGTTGCTGTGCGGCAACGGCAGCAACGAGATCCTGCAGACGTTGCTGCTCACCTACGGCGGCGCCGGGCGCCGGGCGCTGATGTTCGAGCCGACGTACGCGCTGCACGCGCAGATCGCCCGGGGGACCGGCACCGAAGTGGTCGAGGGCGAGCGGCGAGCCGATTACACGATCGACGGCGACGACGCGACCGCGGCGATCGCAGACTCCCGGCCTTCCGTCGTGTTCGTCTGCAGCCCCAACAATCCCACCGGCACGGTCGAGTCGCGTGCGACGGTCGAACGACTCGCGGGCGCGGCCGCCGACGTCGGCGCGGTCGTGGTCGTCGACGAGGCGTACGGCGAGTTCGCGCAGTGGAGCGCCTTGGAGCTCGTGTCCGACGATCTCCCACTCGCGGTCGTGCGCACCTATTCCAAGGTCTGGTCGCTCGCGGGCGTTCGGCTCGGCTTCGCGGTCGCGCCGACGTGGATGATCAGTCAGCTGGAGAAGGTCCTGCTTCCCTACAACCTGTCGGTACCGACGCAGGTCGCCGGGACGATCGCACTCGAGTTCGCCTCGGAGATGGAGCAGCGGGTAGCGACGCTCGTCGAGGAGCGCGGCCGGTTGTTCGCGGCGCTGGCCGCGACCGATGCCGTCGAGGTGTGCCCGTCGGGCGCCAACTTCCTCATGCTCAGGGTCGCGGGCGACGCGCACGAGTTGTGGAAGCGGCTCCTGGCGCGCAACGTGCTGGTGCGCGACTTCTCGTCGTGGCCCAGGATCGAGGGTTGCCTCCGGGTCACCGTCGGCACACCCGAAGAGAACGATGCGTTTCTTACCGCGCTCGGCGAGGCCCTTCCGGAGGTCGTGAGATGACGGACATGAGCAACGTGACGCGGCGGGCCGAGCTGCGGCGCGAGACCAAAGAGACGACGGTCGTGCTCTCGCTGACGATCGACGGCTCGGGCACGACGAGCATCTCGACCGGCATCCCGTTCTTCGACCACATGCTCGAGCAGCTGGGCAAGCACGCCGGCTTCGACCTGCAGATCGAGGCGAAGGGCGATCTCGACGTCGACCTGCACCACACGGTCGAAGACGTCGGCATCGTGCTCGGCAACGCGCTGCGCGAGGCGCTCGGCGACAAGCGCGGTGTGCGGCGCTTCGCGAACGCGCTGGTACCGCTCGACGAGGCACTCGTGCAGGTCGCGCTCGACCTCTCCGGTCGGCCGTTCCTGGTGTACGCGGTCGACCCGATCTCGGAGTGGATCGGCACGTTCGACCCCCAGCTCGCGGAGGAGTTCTGGAAGGGATTCGTCGACGGCGCCCGGGTCACGCTGCACGTCCGCAGCATCACCGGCAAGAACGGGCATCACGTCATCGAGGCGTCGTTCAAGGGTGTTGCGCGGGCGTTGCGTGACGCGGTGAAGGTCGAAGGCGAATCCGTACCCTCGACGAAGGGCACGCTGTCGTCATGAGTGCGCCGCGCATCGCGGTCGTCGACTACGGGATCGGCAATCTGCGATCGGCGGAGAAGGCGCTGCAACACCTCGATGCCGACGCCCGGCTCACCTCGGACGTACGGACGATCGAAGCCGCGGGAGCGGTCGTGCTCCCCGGCGTCGGCGCCTTCGGTGCGTGCATGCAGGCGCTGCGCGCGGGAGGTCTGGAAGGCGCCACGAAGTCTGCCGCCACCGACGGAAGGCCGTTCCTGGGCATCTGCATCGGCATGCAGATGCTGTTCGACGGCAGCGACGAGACCCCCGACGTCGCGGGCTTGGGCGTCGTCCCCGGCCGGGTGACGCTGCTGCCCCGGACAGTGCGGCTCCCGCAGATGGGTTGGAACACGCTCGACGTCCGCGCCGGCTCGCGGTTGTGCGGGCACCTCCCCGATCCCGCATGGCTCTACTTCGTTCACTCGTTCGCCCCCGAACCCGAATGCGACGGCGTCGTGGCCGCGTGGTGCGACTACGGCCGGCGGTTCGCCGCCGCGGTCGAGGACGGACCCTTGTGGGCGACGCAGTTCCATCCCGAGAAGTCCGGAGACGTCGGGATGCGGATGCTGCGCAACTTCGCGGAGGCGGTCGGGTAGTCGTGGACCTGTTTCCGTCGATCGACGTGCGCGAGGGCGCGGTCGTGCGCCTGTTACGCGGCGACTACAGCCTGCAGACGACCTACGACGACGATCCCGTCGGAGTGGCGCGGCGATTCGACGCCGCCGGCGCGCGGTGGATTCACGTCGTCGACCTCGACGCGGCGCGCGATGGCGGCAACCCGAACCTCTCGGTGATCGAGGCGATCTGTGCGAACGTGTCGGCGAAGGTCCAAACGGGCGGAGGTGTGCGGACGGTTGCCGATGCGTCGGACCGGCTCGCCGCCGGGGTCGCGCGGGTCGTCGTCGGCAGTGCCGCCGTCGAGGATCCCGGAATCGTCGACGAGCTCGCGACCTTGCACCCCGGCCAGGTCGCGGTCGGACTCGACGTTCGCGGTCGCGACGTCGCGATCCATGGTTGGAC
>DATCCI010000237.1:0-5076 GCA_036511415.1 Acidimicrobiia bacterium | reverse complement strand
CGTCGTCGTCGTAGGCCGGAATCGTCTCGCCGCTCCCGGAAGTTCTACAGCGATCCCGGATAGTTCGGCCCGGGACCGGTCAGTGCCGGTGTTCTCGCATGACCCGGTCGAACTGCTCCCACGACAGCTTCGCCGGAATCTGCGCGTTGGCCGGTATCCAGTCGACGCTCCCTTTGCTGATCCGGAGCTCACCGAACTTCTCGCCGTCGCTGCGAACTTCGAAGACCACGTCGGCGTGCAAGACCATCTTGGTCGTGGGGATGCTCATGTCTACGTCGTGCCGGGGCATCTCGTTCACCCTTCGTCGGGCCGTTCTCCGACAAACTACGCGTCGGGCTGCAAACGCCGCGGCAAAGTTCCACCGCAACAACTACTCCGAGGAGGGGCTTATTCGGGGGGGCTGAGTGGGTTGGGCTGGCGTTGCGCGAGGCGTTGCCAGATGCGGCGCAGCGTTCGGCGTTCGGCGGGGGTCGTGTCGGTGAGGAGCGTTCGTCGGAGGACGTCGTTGTGGGTGCGGCGGGCGGCTTGCAGTGTGCGATCGCCTTTGTCGGTGAGCACGGTGAACCATTTGCGCCGGTCGGTGGGGTCGATCTCGCGGCGAACCAGGCGGTCTCGTTCGAGACGGGTCACGAGATGCGTCGTACCCGCGGGGCTGAGCAACACCCGCTCGGCGAGGTCCGCCATACCCAGTCGCTGATCGGGCGCGTTGAACAGCGTGATCAGGACGTCGAACTCGGTGACGGCCAGATCGTGGGCGCGGCGCAACTCGGTATCGAGATGCCGGAGCACCGAGCGGTGCAGCATCATCAGGGCGCCCCACGACTCCCACTCTTCGGGATCCAGGAACTCGTGCCGGGGTCTTGACTTCGCCACGCTCGCAAGTATATTTCCTTTCGTAGGAAAGTATCAACGGAACGGAAGCGAGGCATCATGGCGTTTGCGATCATCCACCGGTTCCCCGGCGGCACGAAGGAGAACTACGAAGCAGCGATTGCGGCCGTACACCCGAGCGATGGCCGGTTGCCCGAGGGCCAGCTCTTTCACGCGGCCGGCGCTTCACCGGGCGGCTGGACGATCATGGCAGTGCATGACTCCAAGCAGAGCTGGGAGCGGTTCCGCGACGACATCCTCATGCCCAGGATGCAACAAGGCATCGAAGGCGGGTTTCCGACGCCCCCCGAGGAGACCGAGATCGACGTGTACAAGCTCATGCCCTGACCGCCCGCCCGAACCGCGATCGCGGCGCTCGGAGACGCGGGGATCGCGGTTCGCGCGGTGCTTGGTATCACCGTCAACGAGGAGGGAACGAACATGGTGGGCGACAACCGAATCTCCGCGGTACTGGTCTCGACCGACTTGCAGAGGAGTCAAGACTTCTACGAGCACAAGGTCGGCCTGACCCTGTCGCCGGAGACGATCAAGAACCATCTGCTGTTCGACTGCGGGAACGGCACGACACTGCTGATCTACGGTCGTCCGAGCGGCAACCGCGCCGACCACACCCAGGTGCGGTTCTGGACCTCTGACGTCGACAAGGACGTTGCCGAACTCGTCGGGCGAGGCATCCAGTTCGAGGAATACGACATGGGTGCCTTCAAGACCGTCGACCATGTCGTCACTTCGTCCGGCATCGGCCGCTCGGCCTGGTTCAAAGACCCCGATGGCAACACCATCGCCATCTTCCAACCCGAGTAGCCCGACGGCACACCACTCACAGAGCGCGCCGCGGTCAGCGAGTGCGGAAGTCGAGGCCCTCGAAGTCGCCGGAGTTGCGCCAGTTGTCGATGTATTCGAAGTAGGCGACCGGGCCGAGCGGGTAGCCGGCCATACCGAAGCGGGCGCGGGCGTTCAGCGGCTGGCCCTCGTTGTTGTAGTAGCCGGGCGTGCAGTCGGGGTTGCCGAGGAACGACGCGAGGCTGCTGTCCAGTAGGTCCATCCACGACTGTTCGGCCTCGGCTGTGACCTCGACCTCGTCGGTACCGGTCTCGAGTGCATGCCGTACGACGGCTGCGATGGTCATCCCGGAGTCGGCGAGGTTCGACGTGACGTTCGAGATCAGGTTGGCACCTTGTGCGAAGCCGATGATGAAGAGGTTCGGGAAGCCGTGCACGTGGATGCCGTGCATCGAGTGCATGCCGTCTTGCCAGGATTCGGAGAGCGGGTAGCCGTCGCGCCCGAGGGTGTCGTAGCCCGAGCGGCGGTCGTAGCTCGTGCCGACCTCGAAGCCCGAGGCGAAGATCATGCAGTCGAGCTCGTAGTGCAAGCCGGCCGCGTACACTCCGGTCTCGTCGATGCGTTGGACGCCCTTGCCGTCGGTGCCGACGAGGTGGCAGTTCGGCTGGTTGTAGGCCTGCAGGTATTCGTCGTGGAAGCACGGCCGCTTGCAGAGTTGGCGGTACCAGGCCTTCAGGTTCTCGGCGGTCTGTTGGTCTCCGACGACGGCGTCACAGCGGGCACGGATCTCGTCCATCTTCTCGTCGTCGCTCTCGAGGAACGCGAGGTCGGCGAGCTCGGGCGTGAGCTCGTTGCCTGCTGCGACCTTCTCGACGATCCGGTCTCGGATCCGTTGCGAGATGTCGGTCCAGCCGTCCTGCACGAGATCCTCGTCGGCGAAGCCTCCAGTCTGGAGAGTCGCGAAGTTCACGAGCCACTTCTTCTGCCAGCCGGGCTCGAGCGTCGCGAACCACTCGGGGTCGATCGGGTGGTTGTTGCGGACGTCGACCGACGACGGCGTGCGTTGGAACACGTACAGCTCGTGCGCGTCGCGCGCGAGCGGCGGGATGCACTGCACGGCGGTCGCGCCGGTACCGATGATGCCGACGCGCTTGTCGGCCAGGTTCGTCATCGGCGCGCCGCCCCAGTCGCCGCCGGTGTACGCGTAGTCCCAGCGGCTCGTGTGGAAGGAGTGGCCGGCGAAGGTCTCGATTCCGGGGATGCCGGGCAGCTTGGGCCGGTTGAGCGGACCCGTGCCCATGGCCACGAACCGGGCGCGCATCGCATCGCCGCGGTCGGTGCGGATGATCCAGCGCGCGGCGGCCGCGTCCCACTCAAGCTGGGTGACGGCGGTCGAGAACAGCGCATTGCTGTAGAGGTCGAACGTCTTGGCGATGCGCGTGCAGTGCTCGAAGATCTCGGGTGCCATGACGTACTTCGCGGACGGCATGTAGCCGGTCTCTTCCAGCAGCGGCAGGTAGATCATGGCCGCGGTGTCGCACATCGCGCCGGGGTAGCGGTTCCAGTACCACGTGCCGCCGAAGTCGCCGCCGACCTCGATGATCCGCACATCGTCGATGCCCGCCTGCTTCAGCCGCGCGCCCACGCACAATCCCGAGAACCCGCCACCGATCAGCGCGACGGTCACGTCGTCGAACCGCGGCTCGCGCTCTATCCTCTCGGCGTAGGGATCGTCGAGCATCGAGGCGAACCGACCCGTGGGCTCGAGGTACTGGTCGTTGCCGTCGGGCCGCAGCCGCTTGTCGCGCTCCTCGCGGTACTTGACCCGCAGCGGGCTCTCATCGATCTTCATCCCGCGTCCGTGACCGCGGCGATCGGCGCGCCCAGGACGTCGCGGCGAGGCAGACCGTCGGCCGCACCGAACGCCACCATCGCGCGGGCCATCTCGCGAAAGCGATCCACGTCGAGGATCTCGAAGCGGATCACGAACCGCACCCACTCGCCAACACGCACGACGAAGACGGTAGCCGCGCCCTCGCCGACGCGCGCCGCTACGTTCTGCCGCGAAGTCCTTCGTGTGCGGGTCTCGACGACGGGTGGCAAGGTACGGGGCCCACTTGGTACGGTCCGGCCGTGCGCGACTTCGCGGGACGACACGCGGTCGTCACCGGCGGCGGTTCCGGGATGGGCCGAGCACTGGTTTGCCGGCTCGCGGCGGACGGATGCCACGTCGCGACTTGCGATGTATCCGAAGAGACGCTCGAGGAGACCCGCGCGCGTGCCGAAATGGACGCTCCGCCCGAAACGCGCATCACCACATTTGTCGCCGACGTCGCCGACGAAGCGCAATGGCTGAACTTCCGCGAGCACGTGGCGAGCGAGCACAGCACGAACCACATCAATCTGCTGTTCAACAACGCCGGCATCGGCGGCGGCGGCAGCTTCGTCCTGGAAGAACGCAGCCAGTGGGACGCGACCTTCGCCGTGTGCTGGGGCGGCGTCTACCTCGGCTGCCGGACGTTCTTGCCGATGCTGATCGCCGCCGACGAAGCGCACATCGTCAACACCAGCAGCGTGAACGGTTTCTGGGCATCACTCGGACCGGCGAGGCCGCACACCGCGTATAGCGCAGCGAAATTCGCGGTGAAGGGCTTCACTGAGGCGCTGATCACCGATCTGCGAATCAACGCGCCGCACGTGCGGGCATCGGTGGTAATGCCGGGCCACATCGGAACGGGCATCGTGCTCAACTCGTTGCGTTACTTCGGCCTGGACCCGAAGCATCTCGACGTCGAGCAGCTCGCACAGGTACGGGCCCGACTCGCCTCCGAGGGAATCGATGCATCGGGCGCGTCGGACGAGGACCTGCGCAACGGCATGCAGCTCCAAGGCGAGATGTTTCGCGACCAGGCACCGACAACTGCAGTGCAGGCCGCCACGATCATCCTCGAAGGCGTGCGTGCTGATCGGTGGCGCATCCTCGTCGGTGCCGACGCCGAGCAACTCGACCGGATGGTGCGCGAGACCCCCGAGGATGCATACGAACCGTCGTTCATGGAGCGGCTGCGCGCGGACGGGGTCTTCGGAGCGATGCCGCTGTAGGGGCATCGCTCGTGTCCCCTATCGCCCAATCCCAGGAAGTCCTTGACTTCACCCGGATCCGTAATATCTTGATACCAAGATATTGGATATCGAGATAAGGAGCGAGATGACAAAGGCACTGAGCATCGTGAAACACCCCGTGACCGACTATGCCGCGTGGCGCACCGTCTACGAACAGGTCCAGCCCCTGCGCGACAAGCACGGCGTGAGCGCCGCCGACGTCCTCCACGACCCGGCCGATCCGAACAACGTGACGGTGTTGCACTGGTTCCCGTCCGTTGACCAAGCGCAAGCGTTCTC
>DATCCI010000236.1:0-4939 GCA_036511415.1 Acidimicrobiia bacterium | reverse complement strand
ACATCGACGACCTCTTCCAGCTGCTCGGGAAGAAAGACGTGCGCGAGCCCACCAACTGGAGCCGGCGCTTCAAGAACCACCAGGAGAAGCTGAAGAGCGGCGACGTGTACCAGGTCGCCGAGGTCGTGCGGAACCTCGCGTTGCGCGAGGTCACCAAGGGTCTGTCGGCGGGTGAGAAGGCGATGCTCGTGCGCGCCCGCGGCATTCTCGTGTCGGAGTTGAGCTTCGCGTTGAACGTCTCCGAGGAAGAGGCGCTCCTGAAGCTCGAACAGCAGCTCGCGTAGCCCGCGCTCCGCTCTACCGATCGAGCACACTCACGCACTCGATGTGCGGCGTGTGTGCGAAGAGGTCGACGAGGGTCACCGACGTGAGCGTGTAGTCGGCGCCGACCAGGAGTCCGACATCGCGGGCGAGCGCGGCCGCGTCGCACGAGACGAGCACGATCCGTTCCGGGTCGCACGCCAGCACCGTGCGGGCACCGTCGCGACCGAGGCCGGTGCGGCTGGGATCGGCGACCACGACGTCGACCTTCGCGCCCTTCCATTTCCCCACGTCGGCGCGCACGACGCGCGCCGGGTGCTCGCGGAGGTTGTGCTTCGCATCCGAGACCGCGGCGCGACCTCGCTCGACCGCGATGACGCGGCGCGGTTCGTCGGCGGTGATCGCGAACAGCCCGACGCCGCAATACAAGTCGGCGAGCACGCGGTCGCGACCGGTTGCTTCCCGCACGAGCCGGGCGAGCGTTTCCGCCCCGTCGGTCCGGCTCTGGAAGAACGAGTTGATCGAGACGCGAAGCTCGTGACCCTCGATCACCTCGTGGACGTGGGCCGACTTTCCGCGCATGACGTCGGGCGGTAGATCGAGGACGGTGTCGGCGGGGTCGGCGAGTGCGGCGCGTTCGCCGGTGCCGACGCCGACTCGCAACGTCACCTCGTTGGCGCGGCCGAAGTTGCCATCGCGCAAGAGCTCGTCGATCAACGGATGAGCCACGAGGCACGAGTCGATCAGGACCGGGTCGTGGGACTGATGACGCCGGAATGCGGGTTTGCCGTCGACGACCAGCGCGCGCACCGTCGTGCGGAAGCCCTCGGTCGGGAGCACCACGGGCTCGGCGACGGGCGGCTCGGCGACGTGTGCGATGCGGTTGAGCGCGTCGCGGATGATGTCGACCTTGAGCTGCGGTTGGCTCGCGGTCGCGACGTGTTGCCACCCGCAACCGCCGCAACCTTCGCGGGCGTGGACACACGGTGGGACGACGCGCGCCGGTGAGGCTTCCAGCACTTCGAGCACGCGGCCCCGGAGATGGTCCGCCCGGTCGGCGGTCACCTCGATGACGACCCGTTCGCCCGGCAGGGCGCCGTCGATGAGGGCGACCCGGCCGTCGTCGGCCCGCGCGAGCGCATCACCGCCGGCAACCATGCGAGTCGCCGTCAGCTGCACCCGACAAGTGTTGCGCGAAGTCTGCGAGACTCCCGCATCGTGAAGGCATTGCGGGTCCACGAGCTCGGTGAACCGGAACAGGTCATGGCGCTCGAGGACGGGCCCGATCCCGAGGTTCGGCCGGGAGACGTGCGTTTGCGTGTGCACGCGGCGTCGCTCAACTTTCCCGACGTGCTCATGTGCCGCGGCGAGTACCAGGTCAAGCCGGCGCTGCCCTTCACGCCGGGAGCGGAAGTCGCGGGCGTCGTGGACGAGGTCGGGGCCGGGGCCGACGGCGTCCGGGTCGGCGACCGGGTGCTGGCGATCCCGAACTTCGGACCGGGCGGGTTCGCGGAATCGACGACGGCGAACGCGTCCGGCGGTGTGTTCCCGATCCCCGAATCGATGCCGTTCTCCGCGGCGGCGGCGCTACACGTCGTGTACCAGACCGGCCACCTCGCCCTGCACCGCCGCGCGCACCTCCTGCCGGGTGAGACGCTGCTCGTCCATGCCGGAGCAGGAGGCGTCGGGAGCGCGGCGATCCAGCTCGGGCTCGCAGCCGGCGCACGCGTGGTCGCGACCGCAGGCGGTCCGGACAAGGTCGAGGTGTGCCGGAAGCTGGGCGCCCATCTCGCGCTCGACTACCGCGAGCACGACTTCGTCGACGCGGTCAAGGATTTCACCGATGGTCGCGGTGCCGACGTGATCTACGACCCGGTCGGCGGCGACACCTACGACCGTTCGACGAAATGCATCGCGTTCGAGGGCCGGATCCTGATCATCGGGTTCACGGGCGGGAGATTCGCGCAGGCGCGCACGAATCACGTACTGATCAAGAACTATTCGGTCGTCGGCGTGCACTGGGGGCTGTACAACGTGATGAACCCCCAGCTCGTACGCGCCACGCACGGAGAGCTCGTGCGACTGTTCGAGTCGGGCAAGATCGATCCGCTGGTCTCGGAGCGGGTCTCGCTCGCCGAGGTTCCGGCGGCGCTCGCCCGGCTCGGATCACGCGGCACCTACGGCAAGGTCGTCTGCGAACTGTGACCGACCGCCTGGTCGACCGGCGGTACCTCGCGGGAGTTCAGTACGCCTCCGACGCGAACCTCGCTTCCCGGCAGGCGATCTATCGCTTCCAGCAGCCCCCGATCCGAACGTCGGCATGGACGCTCGATCTCGCCGGGTTGAGCGGTGACGAGCAAGTCCTCGACGTCGGCTGTGGCAACGGTCTGCACCTCGCCGAGCTGGCTCGACGCGCGCACCGCGGCGCGGTGCACGGCATGGATCTCTCGCCGGGGATGCTGGAGGCGGCGCGGTCGAAGGTCGCGTCCGCGTCGCTCCTCGTAGGCGACGCGCAGCGGTTGCCATTCGTCGACGGCTCGTTCGACCGCGTCCTGGCGATGCACATGCTGTATCACGTACCCGATCGCGATCTCGCGCTGTCCGAGATCCGCCGATCGCTGCGACCGGGCGGAGTCGCACTCGCGCTCACGAACTCGCACCGGCATCTCGAGGAGCTCAATCGGTTGATCGGCTCGGTGCTGCACGACCTCGTCGGAGCCGAACCGCTCACGCCGCGCGCGTATCTCCGGTTCTCGTCGGAGTCGGCAGATTCCGAGCTGAGACACCACTTCACGTCGGTGGAACGACACGATGCGCGCAGCGAGCTCGTGGTCACGGAGGTGGAACCCATCGTCGCGTACGTCGCGAGCATGGGAGCGGTGACGGCGCCGATGCGAGGCGATCCCGGACCGGTGTTACGCGAGGTCGAGCGGCGGGCAACCGCGGTGATCGAGGCCGAAGGCGCGTTTCGGATCCGCACCGACGTCGGCTGTTTCGTGTGCCGCTGAGCGTCAGCGCGCGAGCCGCTCCTTGAAGAATGCCAGCACCTGATCGAGCGCTTCCCGAGTGGGGTGGCCGGGCTCGTCGACCAGGTGCTCGGTCACGACGGAGTGCGCGGCCCTGGGAAGGTTGTGCGGGTTCCGCCCTTTGCGGTTCTCGATCTCGATCGTGAGCACGCGATCGCCGAGCACCTCCCGCAGATGCGCGAAGCGTTCGCCGGGCACGGCGGGGTCGCCGGTGAAGCGCATCGCCAGCACGCACAGGTCGGCCCGCTCCGCGACCTGCGCCAGATCCGCATCGGAGAGGCCGAGCGCGCGTTTGCGTTCCCGGCCGACTGCGAACGGGAGTGAAGGCTGGCTGAGCACGGGCGCGAGCATGTTGTCGTCGACCGCCATTGCCAGCGCGAACCCCCCCGTGAAGCACATGCCGATCGCGCCGACGCCCGGCCCTCCGCACTTCTCGTGCAGATCGCGCGCGAGCGCACGCAGCCAGTCGATGATCGGCGACGTGCGGTTGAGGGCCCAGGTGGTGAACTCGTGCGACACGCAACCTTGCCGCAGCGACTGCGTCACGTAGCCGACCGATGGCGCCCGGCCCGGGGTGCCGAACATCTGGGGCATCGCCACCGTGAAGCCGGCGTCGACGAGCCGTCGTGCGAACGCGGCGACGTTGGGCGTGATGCCCGGCATCTCGCTCATGACGACGATGCCCGGTCCCGAACCGGCGCGGTAGACCGTTCGGGTCGAGCCGTCGTAGGAGAACTCCGTCTCGGTGAAGGTGGCAAGTGCGTCGGTCATGGCCGGCGAGGTTAGAACCGTGCGAGCTCGGCCCGCAGCGGACCGAGGCCCATGCTCCCGAGATCGAGTGCGTAGGTGTGGAATTGCTTGAGGTCGAAGGCGGCGCCCTTGCGCTGTTTCGCGTCGGCGCGTGCCTCGAGCCACACCCGTTCGCCGACCTTGTAGCTGATTGCCTGGCCGGGCCACCCGAGATAGCGGTCGACCTCGCTGCGCATGAACACCTCGGGGAAGCGGCTGCGCCCGATCACGAACGGAAGTGCGAGCTCCGGCGTCCATTTCTCGCCGGCGTTCGGTTCGCCCGCGATGATCGGGAGCTCGAGGTGCATGCCGATATCGACGACGACCCGTACCGCGCGCATCGCCTGCGCCGCGAGCATTCCCATCTCGAACGCGGGATCCTCGAGGTAGCCGAGCTCGCCCATCAACTGCTCGGCGTACAGCGCCCAGCCCTCGCCGTGGCCGGAGACGAAGCAGAACAGCCGCTGGAACCGCGACAGCTTGTCGGCCATGCATACGACCTGCGCGACCTGCAGGTGATGCCCCGGCACCGCTTCGTGGTAGCAGGTACTCACCTCTTTCCAGAGCGGGAAGCGGGTCTGGCCCATGGTGGGGTACCACGTGCGACCGGGACGTGAGAAGTCTTCGGTCGGGCCCGTGTAGTACATCGCCGCCGCGCCGCCGGGAGGGGCGATCATCGCCTCGCAGCGCCGCAGTGGCGGTGCGATGTCGAAGTGCGTTCCGTTGAGGTCGGAGATCGTCTGATCGATGAGGCCCTGGTTCCATTCCCGGAACTCGTCGACGCCCTCGATCGCGCGTGCCGGATCCGCGTCGAGATACTCGATCGCCTCGTCGATCGACGCGCCGGGAAGGATGCGCTGCGC
>DATCCI010000235.1:0-2453 GCA_036511415.1 Acidimicrobiia bacterium | reverse complement strand
CCACATAGCCTGAGCCCGCAAAGCATCCCTTTGAGAGGAGTCGCGATGGGCGACGCGCAACTGTTCATCGACGGTGTCTGGGCCGACGCGCAATCGGGCGAGACCTTCCCCACCTACGCACCATCGACCGGCGAGAAGATCGCCGACGTCGCCAAGGCCGGGCGAGAAGACGCGCAGCGGGCCGTGCAAGCCGCACGCAAGGCGTTCGACGACGGCCCGTGGGCGCGGATGTCCGGCAAGGAGCGCGCGGAGAAGCTACGCGCCGCGGCCGACATCATCAACGGCCGTAGCGCGGAGATCGCCGAGATCGAGGCTCGCGACGGTGGCGGCACGATCAAGAAGGCGATGTTCGCCGACGTGCCCGGCGCGGTGTCGACTTTCCAGGCGTTCGCCGACTGCGCGGAGAACGAGCCCGACGTGGTCGAGCGGGGCGAAAGCCCGTTCCCGCCCGCGAAGAGCATCGTGCGGCGCGAGCCCTACGGCGTCTGCAGTGGCATCGTGCCGTGGAACTTCCCGTTCCTCATGGCCGGCTGGAAGATCGGTCCCGCGATCGCGGCGGGCAACACCGTCGTGCTCAAGCCGGCGAGCTTCACGTCGCTCAGCGCGATCGAGATGGTGAAGGCGGTACAAGAAGCCGACATCCCTCCGGGCGTCGTCAACTTGATCACCGGTCCCGGCGGCAGTGCGGGCGAGGAGCTCGCACAGCACCCCCTCGTCGACAAGGTTGCGTTCACCGGTTCGACGGAGGTCGGCCGGCGCATCATGCAGCTCGCGTCGGGCACCGTGAAGAAGGTGACGCTCGAGCTCGGCGGCAAGTCGGCGAACATCGTGCTCGACGACGCCGATCTCGATCTCGCGGCCGCCGGCGTGCTGTGGGGAACGTTCTTCCACAACGGGCAGGTCTGCGAGTCGGGTACGCGAGCGTTGGTGTCGCGCAAGATCTACGACGAGTTCGTCGGCATGCTCGTCGAGCGCGCGGGCAAGATCGTCATCGGCGACAACATGGACATGAACACCGACCTCGGTCCGCTCGTCGCACCGAGCCAGGTCGACACCACCGAGCGGTACGTGAAGCTCGGGCTCGACGAGGGCGCGAAGCTGCTCTGCGGCGGCTCCAAGCCGACGAATCTGGCCGCGGGCCTCGACCAGAGCGCCTACTACCTCCCGACGATCTTCGAGGCCGACAACTCGATGAAGATCGCGCAGGAGGAGATCTTCGGACCGGTGTTGTGCGTGATCCCGTTCGACTCCGACGACGAGGCGATCAAGATCGCGAACGACTCGATCTACGGTCTCGGCGGCGGCGTGTGGTCGAAGAACCTCGACCGCGCGCACTCGCTCGCCGCGAGCATGCGGACGGGCACCGTGTGGGTGAACGACTACCACATGATCACGCCGACCCAGCCGTTCGGTGGCTACAAGCAGTCGGGCATCGGGCGCGAGCTCGGCGACTACGGCTACAACGAGTACCGCCAGATCAAGCACGTGTGGCAGAACACTGCCACCGACCGCAGCGGCTACCTGCACTTCGCCGCTCTGAGCGGCAACATTTGAGAGTCACCGGCACCGCCGCGGCGGCGCGCGTCGTCCAACGGGCGAAGCGCGATCGTCGCGGCGCGCTGGTGTTCACGATCGGGACGGGCTGTTGCGAGTCGACCGCGCCGTTTCTCTACGAGGATTTCTGGCCCGGGCCCGACAGCGAGTCGGTCGGCGAGGTTGCGGGCGTCCCCGTGTTCGCGCCCGAGTATCTGCGCGCGCTCTACCCCGGCGACGACGGCGTAACGGTCGACGTCGAGGAAGGCTCGACGGCCGAGTCGATGTCGATCGAGACCGAATACGGATGCCGGTTCATCCTGCGTGATCCCGCCGGGGCCACGATGGAGCGACAAGAACAACAAATCTGTGATGTCCCTGAGTCCGTGTCGGCTCTCCGCGCGCGGGGCCCACAGGAGTTGCCGGCGGCACTGCTCCGGGCACGGATGCGGTAGGTCCATCGGATCACCCCTACCGTTGCGGTCGCAGGCCCCCGCTGCCATGGAGGATTGGTGTCGCACCCGACGGACGCGCTGTTGGTGACCGATCGCGTACGCAAGACGTACCGCACGGGCGCCGAGGAGGTCGAAGCGCTGCGCGATATCGACCTCGTCGTGCACGAAGGTGAGTTCGTCTCGGTGATGGGTCCGTCCGGATCCGGCAAGACGACCTTGCTCAACTGTTGTTCGGGCCTCGACAACATCGACGGTGGTCGCGTGCTCCTCGACGGCGTCGATCTCCACGCGCTCTCGGACGCACGTCGCACCGCGAATCGCGCGTCTTCGATGGGATTCATCTTCCAGGCGTACAACCTCATCCCCGTGTTCAGCGCCGTCGAGAACGCCGAGCTCCCGTTGTTGCTCGCCGGCGTCGATGCCAGCGAAGCGCGCCGGCGTGCGTCGGAGACGCTCGAACGCGCC
>DATCCI010000234.1:0-3236 GCA_036511415.1 Acidimicrobiia bacterium | reverse complement strand
AGCAGCAACTCGCCCACGGCCAGCTCGTGATCGGACCGCCGAAGAGCGAAGCGGGTGCCCGAACGCTCGTGCTGCCCGACTTTCTGCTCAAGGAGCTCGAGGAGCATCTGGCGCGGTTCAGCGGCGCCGACCCGCGCGATCGGGTGTTTCCCGGCGAGAAGGGCGGACCCTTGCGTCGCCATGTCCTCGCCAAGCACTGGGCCGCAACGCGGCAACCCGTCGGTCTCCCGGCCGGCTTCCGCTTTCATGATCTGCGACACACCGCGAACACGATCACCGCCGCCGCGGGCGCATCGACGAGAGAGCTCATGCACCGGATGGGCCACGCGTCGCCCGAGGCCGCGCTCCGCTACCAGCACGCGACGCGGGCCCGCGACGCCGAGCTCGCAGCCGCGCTCGGCGACCTCGTGAAGGACGCGAAGCCGGCGCGCGTTGCGCCGTCCGCGCGATGAACGCGCGATGGAACGGATCTGCACACCGCTCGCGGTCGCACGCGACCCTCGCGGATACGCTCTGACCTGCGCATACATAGGAGAGCGGGCGACGGGAATCGAACCCGCGTTCTCAGCTTGGGAAGCTGATGTTCTGCCGCTGAACTACGCCCGCGGGCGCGGGCAGGCTACCAGAGGGCATCTGGGCGGCATCCGCCCGCGCGGGCCTCGCGGTGGGGGAGAATCACACCTGTATGGCGTACGGAATGCAGCCTCAGCGCGATCCGACGGAGGTCATGGGCCGGCGCATCGTCGCGTACCTCGTCGACGGGGTGCTCATCTTCGGTTTCTTCATCGCAGTCATGGCCGTGACGAAAGACCACGCGTACACCGGCGCGCCCTCCGGCGCGTGCCAGACGCTGCGCGATAGGGGCGTCGGCGGTTTGTGCATGCAGTTCGGCAACCGCGTGTACACGTGGAAGGGCGGCGCGGCCGCGGCGGGCTACGCGTTCTCCGCGCTCCTCGGCTTCTTCGATCTCGTGCTGCTGCAAGGCTTGACGGGCGCGAGCATCGGCAAGTTGATCCTCGGTCTGCGGGTCGTCAACGCGCAGGGCGAGCCTTGTGGTGTCGGGCGCGCGTTCGTCCGCTGGCTCCTCCTCGTCGTCGACGGCGCGTGCCTGATCGTCGGCTTGATCGTCTCCCTCGTCACACACCCGCACCGGCGCGTCGGCGACATGGTGGCGGGTACGTATGTCGTCGCGCTCGACGATCTCGGTCGCCCGGTCCAAGCCCTGCCGCAGCAGCCGTATCCCTACGCGTACGCGCAGGCGGGTCCGCCGGGTTGGGCGCCGCCGGGCGTTTCGCCGCCGCCGGCCCCGGGGTGGGGAACGACGCCGCCGTCGGCACCCGGATGGGGTGCTCCGCCGCCTCCTCCTCCTCCGACCGCCTTTCCCGCGCCCCCTTCGCCGCCCTCCTGGGGCGCCCCGCCGCCCGCGACCGAGCCGCCTTCGACGCAACCTCAGTCCTGGGGCGCGCCCGCGCCCGCACCGGCCCCGGCGCCACCGGTTCCTGCGCAACCCCCGGCGTCTCCGCCCGATCGCTCGGGGTGGGGCGCGCCGCCTTCGCCCTGGCGCGCACCTGCGCGCGCGCCCGCAGATGAGCCCACGGCCGCGCCGTCGCCGCCACCTCCGGCGCCGCCCGCGGAACAACCGCCGTCGACGACTCCCCCGCCCCCGGAGGGCGAGTCGTGGTGGAGCAACGCGGTCAGTGACGACGACGACGAATCGAAGAAGTGAGCGGGGTCAGATGCCGGTCGTGAACGTGCTTCCCGCCGCGGGCGATCCGCCGGCGCCGTTCTCGATGGCTTCCCAGAGCATCTCCGCGATGTCCTGTACGCGGATCTCTTCGTCTTTGCCCTCGCCCTTCACCCCGTCGTCGAGCATCACGTAGCAGAAGGGGCACGCGACCGCGATCCGGGACGCGCCCGTCGCGATCGCTTCCTGACTGCGCTCGGTGTTCACCTTCTTGCCGGTGTTCTCCTCCATCCACATGCGCGCGCCGCCGGCACCGCAGCACATGCCCCGCGTGCCGTTGCGGGGCATCTCGACGAGGTCGATGCCGGCCAGTGAGCCGACGACGCGGCGCGGCGCGAGGTATACGTCGTTGTGACGTCCGAGGTAGCAGGAGTCGTGGTACGTGACGCGCTCTTCGAGCGTCGCGCCCGCGAGTGACAGCCGTCCGTCCCGGACGAGCTCGTCGAGCAGTTGCGAGTGGTGGACGACGTCGTAGTTGCCACCGATCTGCGGGTACTCGTTCTTCAACACGTTGAAGCAATGCGGGCACTGCGTGATGATCTTCTTGACGCCCATGCCTTCGAACGTCTCGACGTTCTGCATCGCGAGCATCTGGAAGATGTACTCGTTGCCCGCGCGGCGCGCCTGGTCGCCGTTGCACATCTCGCTCGGACCGAGGATCGCGAAGTCGATCCCGGCCCGCTCCAACAGCTTGGCGAGTGCGCGCGACGTCTTCTTGTTGCGGTCGTCGAAGCTGCCCGCGCAACCGACGAAGAAGAGGTACTCGTGGTCGAACGTGCCTCCGGGCTCGACGATGTCGACGCCCTCGAGCGTGCTCACCCAGTCGCCGCGGTCGCCCTGGTTCATGCCGTACGCGTTCGCCGAGTTCTCCATCGACCGGAACGTGTTCCCGAGCTCGGTCGGGAAGTCGCTCTCCATCAGCGTGAGGTACCGACGCATGTCGAGGATATTGTCGAGGATCTCGATGTTGACCGGGCAGATCTCGTCGCACGCCTTGCAGCTCGTGCACGCCCAGATCTCCTCCGGCGACACCCGTTCGAACACGCTGTCGGCGCCGATCGAGATCTCGGGGTCGATGCCGACGGGCGGCGAGACGACCGGATCGCCCGTCGCCGCCATCACCTCGCCGACCTTCAGGACGATCTCACGCGGGTCGAGGGGCTTGCCCGTGGCGTGCGCCGGGCATACCGATGTGCAGCGGCCGCAGACGGTGCACGCATCGGTGTCCATCAACTGCTTCCAGGTGAAGTCCTCGATCTTCACCGCGCCGAAGCTCTCGAGCTCCGTCTCCATGAGGTTCGGCATCGGCTTCATCGCGCCCTTGGGCCGATCGCGATCGCGCAGGTACATGTTCATCGGCGAGGTGAACATGTGTCGCAACTTCGTCGTGGGCAGGATCGCGAGGAAGACGAGGAACGCCACGACATGGATGCCCCACAGCCAGCGGTGCAGCAGTAAGAGCGAGTGGACGGACCACGTGTCGATGAGCTGG